>JAFOXE010000047.1 GCA_017425765.1 Paraprevotella sp.
TAGTAAATGTTAGTATAAGTAAAAAAATTTGCATATTGCACGCGAATCCACTACTTTTGCGTAGATAAGCATGTGTAGCAATGGCTCTAGGCCTTATGCCACACATACAAAACCTTAAATCTACATCACAGAATCGTGCCCGATGGGCGAACCATCTATGCCGATTTGACGAAGCACACAATGGAAGGCGATCTGATAAAAATCAACGAATGGTTGCTGCCGTTTTCTTGGATATACGGCATAGGCGTAAAGGTGCGTAACGCATTGTTCGACATGGGTATACTGAAGTCGAAAAGTTACGACGTTCCGGTGATTTGCATCGGCAACATCACCGTTGGAGGAACGGGAAAGACACCACACACAGAATACCTGATCAAACTTTTGTCGGAGAAGTACAAGGTGGCCGTGCTGAGCCGCGGCTACAAGCGTAAAAGCGAGGGCTATGTGTTGGCCGATGCGAACACCCCCATGGAAATGATTGGCGACGAGCCGTATCAGATGAAGCAGAAATTTGAACAAGTGTACGTAGCGGTAGACAAAAACCGAAGACGTGGCATAGAACGGCTTTGCGCAGATAAGATCACAGCTGACACGGATGTGATTCTACTGGACGATGCCTATCAACATCGATACGTTAAACCGGGTGTAAACATTTTGCTGGTGGACTATCACCGTATGATAGGCGAAGACAAGTTGCTACCGGCCGGCCGTTTGCGCGAACCAAGTAAAGGAAAAGATCGCGCCCACATCGTGATTGTAACAAAATGCCCTGCCGACATTAAGCCGATGGGATTTCGCGTGCTGCAAAAGGCACTACACCTTTATCCTTATCAAAAGTTGTTCTTCTCAACCTTTAAGTATGGCAAAATGAGCCAGCTCTTCGGCAGCGAGGAACGCAATTTAGCCACTCTCCGTTTGGACGAACACATCTTGTTGTTGACGGGCATAGCCTCGCCGGAACAGATGCGTATGGACCTAGAACGTTACACAAAAAATATCACATCGCTAGCTTTTGATGATCACCATTTCTTTGACGAAAAGGATGTGGCTCTGATAAACGAGGCCTTTGCACAAATAAAGGCAAAAGAGAAAATAATCATCACCACCGAGAAGGATGCCACCCGACTGAAGAACACAGAAGGATTGAGCGAGGCTGTGAAAGAAGCCCTCTTTGTTCTGCCCATTGAAGTGGAAATAATGCAAAACCAAAAGGATTCGTTTAACGAAAAGATATTAAGTTATGTACTCAAAAATTCAAGAAACAGCGTCTTGGCTCAAAGCAAAGATGCAGACAACTCCCGATACAGCCATCATCTTGGGAACAGGATTAGGAAGATTGGCCGCTGAAATAAATATCAGCCTAAGCATAGAATATAAAGACATTCCCAACTTTCCCGTTTCGACAGTGGAAGGACATAGCGGTCGCCTAATCTTCGGAAAATTAGGAAACAAAGACATCATGGCCATGGAAGGACGTTTCCACTACTATGAGGGTTATGATATGAAGCAAGTAACATTCCCCATTCGCGTAATGAACGAGTTGGGCATTAAAACCTTGTTTGTGAGCAATGCGGCCGGAGGCACAAATCCCGATTTTGAGATCGGAGATTTGATGATCATCACCGACCATATCAACGCCTTGCCCGAACACCCTTTGCGCGGAAAGAACTTCCCCAACGGACCTCGTTTCCTTGATATGCATGAGGCATACAGTATTGAATTGCGCGAAAAAGCACTTGCCATTGCCAAAGAAAAAAACATAAAAGTGCAGCAAGGTGTATATTTGGCCACACAAGGACCTACCTACGAAACCCCGGCAGAATACAAAATGTTTCGAACTTGGGGTGCCGACGCTGTAGGTATGTCGACAGTTCCCGAGGTTATCGTGGCCAACCACTGCGGAATTAAATGTTTTGGCATAAGTGTGATAACCGACCTTGGCGTGGAAGGCAAAATTGTGGAAGTGAGCCACGAGGAAGTGCAAATAGCAGCCAATGCCGTACAACCTATCATGGCCGACATCATGCGCGAAATGATAAACCGCGCGTAAACTACTACACAAAGCTGAAGTAAAAAAAAACAAAACAATCTACATTATATAATAAAGGTGATGCAAAGAACGGATATTGCCAAACTCGGAGAGTTCGGACTGATTAAGCACTTGACCGAACATATCGAATTAAAAAACAAATCGAGCAAATGTGGTGTAGGTGATGACTGCGCCGTGCTGCAATACGAAGCAGACAAACAGACATTGGTGACTACAGACCTATTGATGGAGGGTATTCACTTTGACTTGACATATGTTCCACTAGAGCATTTGGGCTACAAAGCAGCAATAACTAACTTCTCCGATGTGTATGCCATGAACGGACGCCCCAAGCAACTGTTGGTGTCGGTGGCACTCAGCAAACGATTTTGCGTAGAAGATCTTGAGGATTTGTATAGCGGATTGCGATTGGCATGCGACACTCACGGAGTGGACTTGGTGGGCGGAGATACTTCTGCCTCGATGACCGGACTGACACTGAGCATCACATGTATTGGCGAAGCCAATGCCGAGGATATTGTATACAGAAACGGAGCAAAAGAAACGGATTTAATCTGCGTTTCGGGCGACCTAGGTGCTGCCTATATGGGATTGCAATTATTGGAACGTGAAAAAGCAGTGTTCAACCAACAAAAGCAGGAAGAACTACAAAATGGCAAGAACCCTGAGACAAAAGACATGGACATCGTACAACCCGACTTCAGTGGCAAAGAGTACTTGTTGGAACGACAGCTAAAACCGGAAGCCCGAGTGGACATCATCAAAGCGCTGGCAGAAGCTGGCGTAAAACCTACCTCCATGATGGATATTTCGGACGGACTAAGCTCGGAATTACTACACATCTGTACGCAAAGCAACGTAGGTTGCCGCATCTACGAGGAACATCTCCCACTCGATTATCAAACAGCGGTTATGGCCGAGGAACTGAACATGAACGTAACCACGTGCGCACTTAACGGAGGCGAAGACTACGAATTGCTCTTCACCGTAAACATCTCCGACTATGAAAAAGTTTCAGAAATGAAGGATGTGCGATTGATAGGCCACATTACCAAAAAAGATTTAGGATGTGCTATCATCTGTCGCGACGGAAGCGAATTTGAGCTGAAAGCGCAGGGATGGAACGCAATAAATGAATAAAAAGTTTCATAAAAGTTTGCAAGTACAAAAAAAAGGACTACCTTTGCACTCGCAAACGGTGCCATAGCTCAGTTGGTAGAGCAAA
>JAFOXE010000048.1 GCA_017425765.1 Paraprevotella sp.
AATACTCGGTCTTATCGCCCACACGAACATTGCCTTTTTCGTCAATCTCATAAGCATAAGTTGCAAATTGGGCGTTCATGCTAAACGTATAACTCTTGGTCAATTTCAAACGAATACGCATAGAAAGATCACTCCAGGGGCGCGTTTCTGCAGCCATATTATAGCTCATACGCAAACCATACTCATCAATAAGACTGATTTTCTTGTAGCCTGTTGAGTCCTTGTCACTACGTAACTTCATCTCGACATTATTTGAAATGTCCACTGACACGCTTCCTGTCTTACCCTTTGAAGGTACGCCGTACAAACTACCACTATATGGTGAATAACTTACGTAAGACACATTACCATTCTCGTCGGTCTTCACGTATGAATCATAATAGCCATAGCGTTCGGCACCAAAGTCGGGGGCATAGTCAAAACTAACCGTCGGTGTAAATACGTGACGAATGGCTTGCACCTTATGACCGAATAGTTGAGGCAGAGGGCGATAGAAACCGTACAATTTAGTAGTTGCCGAAAGACTTAAATTGTAATTATATACATTATTAAATCCCCAAATGGTGTCTTGCACCTCCTTGTTGGCAACGGCATCCCAATGGCGGTTCACCTTATAGCTATACATGCGATCGGTAAAGGTGAACGATGGTGTGATGTTTATGTAATTAAACAACGAGAATGAAGCACTAACCGGTATACTATGCTTTATGCCGTTTCTCCAATCCTTGATCAAGTCGGATTTTAATATCTTATCCTCCTTGGTAGATATACTATTGCTTAGAGTTCCCGTATAACTCATGGCTATCTTTTCATACCAGCGTTCCTTACCCACCATTTTCTTACGTCTGAACGGATTAAAACGTGCCACAGAGATGTTCAAGCTGGGCAACGTTACCGAAATGGATGAATCGCGCATATTCTGTGCCAGGTTAAACGTTCCGGCGATGGTAAGACCTAAATCCGAGAATGTCTTTGAGTAGCTAACACTTGAAGTTCGAGTACTTTGCGTATAGCTCTCCGGGTTATACATACTCGTCAAATTGTTTTTTTCATAACTTAGTGTGGCAAAATTCACACTGGCCGAGAACGACTGTGACGGGTTTGCCTTTGCATCCTGACGATGCGACCATTGCACTTTGAAACTCGTGGCCTCAGAATAATCCGGCATATTCTTTTCGCCTTCCACGGTGTTCTGATAACTCAAATAGAAGTTACCAGAATAACGATAACGTTTACGATAGTTTGATTGAGTACTTAGACCCCAGGAACCTTTAGTATAGATTTCTCCTAATAGTTTCAAGTCCATGCGGTCGCTGATTGCAAAGTAGTATCCACCCTCTCGCAAGTAGAATCCTCGAGTCATTTCATCACCGTAGGTCGGCATAATAAATCCAGACGAATACGATTTGCTAAACGGAAAGTAACCATATGGAATGGCAAAAGGTAGGGGCACATCCTCTACAACGAGATAAGCCGGGCCAAACACCACATCCTTTCCGGGACGTGCTTTTCCACGAGTAAGAGCCAAATAAAAGTGAGGATGCTTGGCGTCGCAAGTGGTGTATTTTCCTCGACGAAAATAAAGAACACCCTCTTCATCTCGTTTGGAGTTCTCACTGATAAGCATGCCCTCACCTTGCTTGGTATAAACATTGCTTACAAAAGCTTTCTTACTCTTGAAGTTATAACTAACACGTTCGGGTTCATATTCGTCATTTCCTTGTTTGAAGATGGGCTCACCCACTCTATTTCCCAATGAATCTACTCTACCTGAAGCATGTACCACGCTGCTGTCTAAATTCATAGAGATTACCTCGGCTTGCAGTTCTAAGTTTTGGTAATTAACTTTACTATTTCCCCATAGATTTGCAAGTCCTTTTCCATATTCAAAAGTGATGGAGTCGGAAGCTGTATACTGAACCGGCATATCCAATGCAGATTTGCTATGATTAGAAGAATCTTTTAATTGGGTGTTCGCTTGTATACTATCTGATATAGCCACAGATTTACCTTCGGCCAATGTATTCAAAGAGTCGGCAATCACAGAAGACGCTGCTGCATTATCATTCTTCTTAAGTGTCGACAACGTATCGGGAACAATTGATATAGAAGGTAAAGTTCGTACAACAGCGCGGGTTAAGTCCGAAGCCGACAAAGCGATTTGAGTCGATAGACACAAAGCGCACATTAACGCTGTTAGGATATAGAATTTTGTTTTCAAAAGAACTTGTCCTTCTTGTTACGTTATAACTTCATGCAAAATTACATAAAATATACCTAATCGCAACTTGTTTTACACTTAAATATTGAAAAAAGCACATTTCAATGGCAATAATATGCGTCTAACAACCCGATGAAAGCACATATAAGAGGTGCAAAAAACACACCGTGGTGTAGTATATGTCTACACGCTCGCCTTCTTGCTTCAAGATGACGGTGTAGAAGGCACTCACACCGCGGTGTGTTTTTAATGAAAACATGAGGTGACTTCTAAAGCATATATTTACACCTAAAACATCTTCATGATGTGGTACACATTTATTACAATTATAAAATTACTTAATATGTTTTTATCCACGTTATTAAATAAAAACAATTAAACCATCACATCAAGGTTCTAATACTTCTTTCCATTGCCAAAAACGTCGTACACCTTCCTCCCCATGTTTAGCTAAACTATGGGCAACCTGTTCCGGAGTTTTCTCTGTACCGAGTTTGGATTTTGAATAGAACTTATCTGCATAGCAGATTACAATTTCTTCCCATGACTCGGGCGAAAAATCCTTCCTAGGTAAGGGTAAATTTCGTTCTTCAATAATTTTTAGCGTCAAGCCGGTTCCGGTATGTCGTTCACAAACGCGTGCATGACGTTCTAATCCCTCCTTGCGAAGAATCTCTGCACCTAATATACCATGTCGAATGTAGGGCTCATTTCCCAGGCAAGCAATTCCTGGAGCATCCGTCAGGACAATTCCGATATCGTGCAACATGGCTGCTTCTGCCAAAAACTCCACGTCTAAGTTTATTTGTTTGTTATTTTTAGCAATGCATAACGCCCTTTCCGTTACCTGAATGCTATGCTCTAACAAAATATCTTTCAACATCTTATTATCAGCACAATATCTTTCTATTATTTTATGTACGTCTACCATAAAATACCATTATATATTTTCTATCCATTTATATGATCACTAAGGAATTAAAATCCGTTTTGACATACCCGATTCAACGTACTGCACCACATAAATTCCTTTAGGCAATGATTTCATTTTTAACCGAAGTTGATTACTATTACCTACTGTAAGCAATAATCTACCTTGTAAATCATATACGAAGGCTGCACCCACAGACTCAACATCAGAAGGAGTAAAAATTTGAGTTGGTTCATCTAATACAAAAGTTTTTTCACTCACAACCATCCACGGACAACGAACTTTTAAGGTATACTCTTCCCCAAGTTCTAAACCCTTAAATGTGATAGTATCCACGAATTGTTCGCCTGGAGAAAGATTAAGAAACGACCAATGTCGCAAATCCTCCATTTGTTCTTTCTTAAACAGGCAATACGTAACCAAGCTACCGTCGTACCCCAAAACGGATTGATTGGTGATGGGCAATGTAAACCTTGCCGTAGTCGATAGTTCTGAAGGATGTAGTACTAATTCTCCAAAGTCTAAGTTTGAAACGCAGCCTTGGCGTACCGTAATGGGCTTACTATAAGAAATATTGATACCATCGTACGAACACCCAAATAAAAATTCACCTACTCTACGAAAAGAACAATAAGCCGTACACTTAGCTTGAACATCTGGAAACAAAGTCACCCCCGAGAGTGCAACATATTCAGCTTGTGCAAATCGTGCCGTATCGGTATGTAGATTTGTCATGACCTCAAAGGAGATACTGACGGTATCGGAACGTAGGTTGGTAAAATAAAAATCAGCAGCGACATAACCTTGTGTGTCTGGTTCACGAGCAAAAACCACGCTATCTACACGTATATCCTCCGTTCGGAAAGAAGCCAACGTATCGGCTTGGTTGACCGTTTGTTCTTTTGGGTGCAAGAAAAGAGCTGACTGATTACAGAAAAAACCTTCATAAACGCCCGCCGACGTAACATCGTTTACATCCTCAAACGGATTTAGAACATCTAAATCAAACCATCCGTCGTAACTTCCACCATACCCCCAATTAACATGATAATATCCATCGGCATCCACTCCATCAACCACAAAGGCATGCCCACTCAATTCAACATTGAAACCGGAATAGACAATTGGCCTACCGTGTTCTAACTCATGACGCAACATATTGTTCCAATTTCGTGGCGAATAATTAAAGCGATCATGAAAACGTACATATTTATAGTCAAACACACGATGCAGATTTTCTACTCCTTTCCATAATTGTGTTCCTGATTCTGAAATACCATAGTTCATACGAACAGCCATACCGCAATACAAAGATAACTCTTGAATAGCTTGTGCTTGTGTTAAAGTAAAGTAGCCATCGTAGCTAGGCAGGATATTTGCCCAATCAATCTGAGTTTCCGGAAGTACATCCGCTATAACATAATTTGGAGTTGACCATCCGAATAAAGTATCTTTTAGTACAATTGGATGCTGATAATAGCTCATAATTTGTTCCAAAGCCGAAGCTACACACCCAACCATACAACGAGAATTACTTACCGAACCGTCTGGGTATGTATAATAAGGACACATTCCATTATAGGGTTCCGTCTGGTGACGAACCGACTGTAACAATGGGGGGACAGTTTTTCCTTGCTGACGTTGCGTATAGTTAGATGATTCGCTATTGGTTATATCATCATAGGCTAACAGCATTCTATTCATCTCCTTAGGCATATCTGACACTGCTGTAGGTGTTAATTGCCCGTAGGCAAGTATTTCCGGGAAACGATCGTCGCCGGAAACCAATACAAACTGATCTTGTGATGAGGACGAAAACATATAATAACCACCTTTTTCACCTTCCTTTAATAATTGGGGGGAAGTTTCTTTTGCGGGAAGAGCACGACCTGACGAACGATTCGACAAAAACCGCTTTGCAACATCCTCTGCTTGTTTATAAGTAATCGGAACGGCTTGCAAATTTACACCCACCCACAAGAATCCAATCAATATATATAACCATCTAGCCATACGTACATCTATAGATAAACAAATGTACGTTTTATATTTTAATTATCTACACATCACACTTGTATTTAATCAAAAAAAGTACCTAATAATAAAGTGGTATATTAAAGAAGATACACCTTATATAATAAATAAAGAGCCACATAACATAATGCTATGCGGCTCTCTTGCAAGATGTGAGTTAAGGATTTAAAAATTAACCTCCAAAGTTATCGTTCCACGCGGATTTGCTGCCGCGCCCGGGACTCCAAACTTTCAACCATGGCACCGATCGCCAGAATGACGGTCTCGTCGCCGCCGGTCAGATCAAT
>JAFOXE010000049.1 GCA_017425765.1 Paraprevotella sp.
ATGCACCATCGGTATATCGTACAGCCTCCCACTGCGAGGCATTCAATTCGTTTTGATAATCGAAAGATGTATTCTGCATTTCGGTTTTCTAAATAGACGACAAAGATAAAACAAAAAGCACAATGCGACGATTCTACATAATGAAAATAGAGCTAAAAAACAAAGGTTATCATGGCATCAAGCAGAAGGCATAACCACAAATTCATGATCCATACCGCATAAATTCGAATACCACAATAAAATAGAACAACACCATCACGCACCTTACGAATTGCTCCTCCCACATAAGAAAAAGCCCAGGAGGAAAGAATTGCGCCCGCCATAAAAATGGTAGGAAGTCCGGCACTAAACGGAGAAGGATATAAACGTCCTGTTACACTCAACAGCGTATCTCCGGAACCCAATAAAAGCACAGCCCAAAGTACCACATACGCAACCCACATCATGCAGCCGTAGAAAAAAGCACGTTTAATGCGCATCGTTGTCATTCGGTTTCTTCGAGGATGTACCATATCGCCTATGGAAGATAGGAAACCGGAATATTGCAAAGCTCCCAATGCAACCACAAAATGAAATGCATACAACGTAGCAGGATGCAACACACATTGATAACAACGTGTGAACAACCACCGCAATCCCTCACCGGACAACAAACTAATTACCGATAATCCCATTGCCGAGGCCAACCACGAAAATAGTATGGTAAGCAACATAAGTCCCAACAAGAGGACCATGATAAGTTCGCCTACCTTATTGATTTTCTGCTCCATATAGAAATTTATTCTTCGTCGGCTTCTAAACGATCAATATTGATAATGCGCAATTGCAATGCTCGCACCACCAAACGAGTAGCGTTCACTCCGGAACGCTCGCCTGCTGGAAACAAACGAGAGATAAGGTCGTTTTGACGTTTCTCCAAACTCTTTACACCAAAAGGCATACCCTTAAGCGAGGCAATCATATCCTTGGTGTAGCCCAAAGCCAAATGGCGTAAAAAACGCTCGTCATATTCATCAATCTCGTAATCAATGATGGCATCACTCTTACGGAAATCATTGAGTACCGAAGATTTGAAGCGCGCTACAATCTTTTCGAGTATAGGTTGATTAAACACTAAGCGACGTCCCTCCATCACTAGATTCACCTCGTTTTTCGTCAGTAATTCGCCAGTTTTCAACACAATACCATCAGCTCCTGCCTCCAACACATCAACCCACAATTTTTCGTTGAGCACCTCACCGGTAAAAATCAATACATGCACATTGGGATAATTGGTTCGTACCTGTCGACAAATGTCTACACCTACGGTAGTTGAACCACCCAAGCCTAGATCAAGCAAAAGTAAATCCGGCTGCTGTTGGCGCATTAGATTCCAAAGTTCATTCTCACACGAAGCTGTACCTATTACCTCAGCTTCAGGAATGTCTGAGCGGAAGATTTCTTCTGTACCTTTTAACTCAAGTTTTACATCCTCGACAATTATTACTGTAAACTTATCCATAACTTTCTTATTTTACTATGGGAACTGTGAACATAATCGTACAACTATTTTCTGCTTCGTTCCTCGTTGCTGTCATGCGACATCCGCAATGATTGGTGTACATATCGTGTTCACGTATGATTTGTTTGCAAATTAAATAGGAGAACAAACCACTCTCTGGCATAAAGAGTTGTTCAACCTGTTGCGTGTTCAATGTAGTAGGCGTTTCGCACCACGTAAATCGAACAAAGTCATGTTCGACCTCTGCTGTCAAATTTATATTACATTCCGTCAAGTACTTGCTTCGTTCAAGCGACTCTGTCATAAGCAACTCCATCAGATAGTTAAGCAAATGAGAATCTGCCCTAACATATAAGTTTAATGCAGTAGCACGAACAAACAAAGCACATGAGTTTTGCAATCGTGCCAGCTTACATTTGAACAATTGCTCTATACGGTTCAAAATCTCATTGACAGACACCTGACTACGTCGAAAACTCACCTCTGTGAGCTGACGATCTGCTTGTGCACAAAGCAATGAATACACCTCTTTATAATAGGCTGTCAACTCGCTGAGTTCATGAACCTTTTGTGAAAAAACAACCTCGTCTACATTGTCTTGTTTCAGCACTTTTACCAACTTACGAATTCGACCAGGATAGTACATTGTTTCATGTTTGATGGTGGACAAGCAATTGTCGAGCACCTGATTTTGAACATGCAACTTCTCCATTTCGTACACAGCCCGTGCTCGCTCCTCCTCTGCTGTTTCAAGCGTTTCGGTACCCCATTTTTGTCGCATTACCGTTTGATAGATTAGCAACGAAACGTAGCGCAACACCCATTCCTCTGTCATTTTTTGTGCCTCAGAAAGCACTCCCGCCCCGGAATGAATCAGTAATACACCAAAACAATATGGTGTACCATCAGACTGCTCAAAAATCAATGGATAGGCACGCAGTTGAAGTTCATTCCAATCCATTCGTTGTTCGGCCCGTAAACTTTGTTTCATTAAATCAGCGGCCATCGATTCGGATATGCATAATGTGCCGTATGATGCAGTAACTATTTCTGCATCCTCATCATCGTGCAACAATAAGGATACGCCCATTGTGGGATGTATTTCATCCAATCCCTCAGCAATTTTCTGTAGTAAAGGTTGAAGACTATTGACATCGTAAATACGCATCGGCTTACTCATGACCTCTTCAAAAAGAGAGTTGTTAATGTGCAATACCTGCATCATATTTCGTCGTAATTGTATCCTTCGGCGGAACACGACAAAATAGAATCCCCATAAGGCCACCGAGACAAAAATAAGTACGAGAGCCAGACTGATGTTTCGGTTGGTGCGCGTGCGTTCCATAAGCGTACAATAAGCATCTAACGAGGTGTCCTCACTTAATGCCTTATATAAACGTGTGTATGCTTCGTTATTATAAACATATAGTGTCCAATCGTGCAAAGCTAAAGCTGCCACAGCCGTTTCATTTCGAAGGGTAAGCAGAAGTTTATAATCCAATATGATACCAGCATTCAACCAACTTGACTCAGGAAACTCCGCGATACTTTCATCCTTACGTAAATCTATGAAAGGTAATGCGTTTACATTACTACCCTGAACGTAAAGATTCAGATAATAACAAGCGGAATCTGCATAGGTCAAAGCCTTGTAATACTGAGCATGAATGTTGGCATCATAGAGCAAATCCACACAATGCACTGCACTTATTATATGTGGATGAGTCAACACGCTTTCAGGTACCACAACATCAAGATATGAAGTGCGCATACGCTGCGGAATCATGTCGCACGAGGCCAAAGACATCGTGAACAAAAGCACCAAAAGATGAAGTGCCTTACGAATAATGCGAGGAAGGCGAAAATAGAAACGACTTCCTTGCCCAAGAGTGCTTTCTATGCCAAATAGACAAACATTGAACAAGTTGTTGGTTTTGCGATATTTTTCAATAATACCCTTACAATTGAGCAGTCCATATCCTGTGCCCTTATGCGCTTTTACCTCCTCATTTCCCTGACCGATTTCTGATGCATTATATACCTTCGAATTACAGATTGTATCTATGTCTTCAGCGGAAAGACCACATCCTGTGTCGTTCACGTAAAGCTCCACATAATACTCTGTTTCGACGGCACCAATGGTTATTTGTCCACCATGTGGTGTAAATTTTCCTGC
>JAFOXE010000050.1 GCA_017425765.1 Paraprevotella sp.
AGTATGAATGGAATGTGGCCGGAATCACAGAAGGTGCATGGAACATGACAGATAAGAAAACAGGATGGAGTAACTTGTTGGAAATCGGTGGTTCTATTGGACTATGGAAAGGAGCTAAATTGGAAGCTACAGCCATAGGAAACTATCAACTTGACTATCCCGTAGCAGAAGATATTCAAGTGTTCTCTAACATCGACGCTGGTGCAAACCGTGCTTTCCGCTTGATTCAAGGAGGAATAAGTCAAGAATTGGGTAAACATTGGTTTATATTTGCCGGTCTTCGTAACGTAGACATGGACCATTTTTGCACACCATTTACCGGCTTGTTCACCGGCTCTTCCAACGGAAACTTCCCTGTTTTATCATGTAATTTCCCCTTGGCTACTTTCCCAATGGCAGCCCTTAGCATTCATGCCGAATATAGACCGTGCGATCACATCACCTTCAAAGAAACGGTATATAATGGTGTGGCGGACGACCGACTTGAACATCAATTTCGTATCCGCCCCGACAAGGATGGTGTGTTCAATATTGGTAGTGTGAGTTACGACTTGAACACAGGAAAAAAACACGAAGGTAGTTACACCGTAGGTTATGCCTTGGGCACTCAACCCAAAGAAGTCGACGAAGAAACTGAAGGAACCAAGGATGAACTAACCTATAATTATGCTTTATGGGCCTTGGCCGAACAAAACCTATGTAATATCGGCCGAACAAAGTTAGGCGCTTTGTTGCAAGGAGGTATGGCCCCGGCCGAACGCAGTACATGTCGCTACTATTGGGGAGCCGGACTGACACTTGGTGGTGTTACTCCGAATGATGGGCAAGTCGGCATAGTGGTAAATCGTGCTATTTTAGCCGACGGGACGGAAACCAGCACCGAACTAACCGGACATTTCCCCGTATTTGAGCACTTCGCCATCCAACCGGCAGTGCACTGCATCCGCACCAACGGTCATACAACCTTTGCCGGTTTAATGCGCCTCAGCTTTGAATTTGGGGGAGGCAACAAATAAAAACTAAAAAGGAAACAACATAACCACAAATTCAACATAGTCTTTGGAGAGGGCACTTGTTGGTCTTACAACCACGGTGTCCTCTCTCTTTTTACACGAGCATGTAATAGGCATCCACACGTACGTGTAATGGCACTCTACATGCTCATGTAGTTACTATTCACATGCTCATGTGTTTGAAAGAAGATGCTGAAATGCTTCTTAATTCAACCACAAAAGCGTAAATTTGCGAACAATTCTGTACGCACATCGCTCGTATAGAGGCTTTTTATAACATAATGAAAACCACTGAACACAACCTGCATACTCCACACACCGAAACATTGCCCTGCGGATTGCGCATCGTGAGCGCTCCTTCAACAGGTAACGTAGTGTATTGCGGAATGGCCGTGAACACCGGCACACGCGACGAACAAGCACACGAAAGCGGAATGGCGCACTTTTGCGAACACATGACTTTCAAAGGCACGCACAACAGACGTTCGTGGCACATCTTAAACCGAATGGAATGTGTGGGAGGTGACCTTAATGCCTACACCGGAAAGGAGGAAACCATCTATTACTCGGCCTTTTTGAAAGAGCATTTCGGTCGTGCTGTGGACCTCTTGTTCGACATAACTTTGGGCAGTACGTACCCACAAAACGAAATGAACAAGGAGGTAGAAGTGGTAATTGACGAAATTGAAAGCTACAACGATTCACCCTCGGAACTCATTTTCGATGAGTTTGAGAACTTAATCTTCAACGGACATACTTTAGGACGTAACATACTAGGCGAAGCCGAACAGTTGCGCAAGTTGACAAGCCAAGATATGCAAAATTTTGCTTTACGCACCTATCGTCCACGCAACATGGTGTTCTTTGTGTATGGTGATGTTGCACCCGAAATAGTGCACAAAGAAGCAACACGCGCGTTGAAGAAGGTGATTGAAAGCATGCCTACCGAACTTGCCGTTCAAAAAGGATTGGCAGAGGTTTATACTCCGGAGGCCATTACCAATCAAGAATTTGGACGCATTGCCCCCACTCCTTATAAGCCCAAAGACAAAGTCGTACACAAAAATACGCACCAAGCCCATGTGCTCATAGGCACACGATGCTACGGAGCCAAAGACCCTAAGCACATCCGACTCTATCTACTTAATAATATTCTGGGAGGACCGAGTATGAACTCCAGACTTAACTTGAGCTTGAGAGAGAAAAACGGCCTCGTATATACAGTAGAAAGTAATATGACTTGTTACACCGACACAGGAGTGTGGAGCATTTATTTTGGTTGCGATAAAAAAGACGTATCAAAATGCAAGAGCCTTGTACTAAAGGAATTGAAGAAACTCATCGACGCCCCACTCTCGGAACATGCTTTGGCAGCAGCAAAAAGGCAGATAAAGGGACAAATCGGAATCGCTAACGATAATTCGGAAAGTGTTGGTCTTACGCTTGCTAAAACCTATCTACACTACCACAAGGTGCGCAACATAGAAGAACTCTTCCGAAAGATTGATGCACTGACTGCAGCTGAATTGCACGAAACAGCCGTAGAACTCTTCGCACCGGAAAAACTCACCACCTTAATTTATAAATAGGATTTCTGAAGCACCAACAAACCCTCGGGACCCATATTGAACAGCAAATCGACAATACTCAATTCGGGCAGAAAATTGTGACGCAACGAGAACACCTGATAATAGGGTACTGAGGTGTAACCGACACCCAAATCTCCACTTCTTTTCGGAGTAATGGCGTGGCGCAAATCATCAAACGAAAAGGTTTGAGGCAGCACACCACCCTCTACTCTTAATCCCTCTTCTAAATTAGCGTAACAAGATGTACGAGCCTCAATCTCGGGAATATCTAGCAGCTGACACACCAATCGACACAACTCTTCGTTGAAATCAAAAAGAAACGTCCATTTCTTTTCATAGAAGGGACGAAAATCATCAGCATAATACTCAAAAAAAGGCGAATGTCTGTACGAACTTACCAAAGCATTCCAATGAAGATGCCTCCAATTGCCGTGATCAGAAATGCGTACGTCCTTCATCAAACATTTATCGGACTCGAACTTTTCCACCGGAATAGTCAAATTCAACTCACCGGAAGGTGAATCTATAACACATCGGTTTCTGTAAGTTTGTTTTATGTAATGGTCGTAAGCCTTCACCACAACATGAGGATAGCGCAACATCTGTGCATAATAACAAACAGGTGCTAAATAGGCCGAAGAAAGAACTACAACATCATTCATCATTACGTACACATTTAGGGCAACCGGATGCTACCTCCAAACCGATACGCTCATAACGAAGACTCTGCATCAACGGACGGGTTCTATCTATAGAATAGAGCACATAACAAATACGACCAATTAGGTAATTATCCGGAACGAAACCGAACACACGGGAGTCGTTATGATTGTGTTCGTTGCCCATGGTCATCCAATAATAATCGTTTTGAAAGCAATAGGTGTTTACGACAACACCGTTCACATAAAGTGCGCCGTCGATTACCTGGGCTTTTCCTTGCTCGTGAATATTGATAGTGTTGCCATAAATTTGAGCATTCCACCACGATACATCTACCTTTGTTCCCTTGGAGGGAATCACAAGAGGCCACATACATCCCAAACAAGGATTTAATTTTCGAGAGGCTTTCCCTTCGGTGTTCAACCATATAGTGTCGCCGGGAGCAGCAAAACAATAACCAATGAAATTTTCTTTTTCTGAAAGCGATTCGGCAAGGGTGTCTATAGGATTATGAAATGCCACCCAATGTCCTACCGAAGCAGGAGTAGACGCATATTCCGGCTCACCTACCCATTGATGTAAAGGGTTATTGATTCCGTAACTCATACACGAAATCAACAATCTATCGCCACCGTGGAACACTGGGCGTTCACCCTCTTGTGGCACCACCATAAGACGAGCTACAAACGTATGAACAAACAGCACCACGACTATGCTCACACACAGACCTATTATCAGTCCACGATAGCGTTTCACGATTTTGGAATCTAGGTTATTTTATATTATCTACAAGGCGGAACAGACGGTTCCAGCGGATGTGACCGTCAAACCATGGTCGATCTTTATCAATGGAAAGCCAAACAATTATCGGTTTGCCCACAATATGATCCTCTGGTACAAAGCCCCAATAACGCGAGTCGGCGGAGTTGTGTCTATTATCTCCTTGCATCCAGTAATAGTCCATCTTGAAGGTGTAAGTATCGGTTACCTCACCATTGATACAAATAGTGCCGTCGGCATTCACCGAAAGAGAATTGCCTTCGTACACTCGGATGGCGCGCTCGTAAACAGGTAGATTTTGAAGAGTAAGTTTCACAGATTCGCCCTTAGCAGGTATCCAAACAGGACCGTAATTATCGCGAGTCCACCCCGTGTAGCCATTTAGAGGATATATTCCGGATGTAGTACGATCACGATCGTATTGAATGGATTCCACATAGTCGGTACAAGCCATAAGGCGCTCTTTGGCCGCATGAGTCAAAGGAATGTAGCCAGTTTGGTAAAGCATCACCAAGTCTTCATTACTAATTCCCAATTCACGAACAAGTGCTTGCGGAAGATCTGACTTGAGTTTCACACGATAATTATACTGCACATTCTCCGGCTCGGGATTAGCAACTCCATCCAGATAGATGATGTGGTCTTTAATTTGAAGAGTCTGCCCCGGAAGACCGACACAACGTTTTACGTAGTTTTCTCTGCGGTCGACAGGACGTGCACCAATCTCGCCAAATTCTTGTGGATTGTTGGCCAAATAGGAACGACCCAACGAATAGTATTGTTCATAAAGTGCACGTTGCTGCAAAGGAGTGAGCGCACTCATTGATGGAAGCGTAGAGGTAAGTTGTGCGTAAATTTGTTCTCCATAGCCGTAACACATGGTATAGTAATCGGCTGCCTGATAGGCAGGATTCAACGTCACGGTGTCGCCAGAAGGATAATTGAATACAACAATATCGTTTAACTTGACCTTTCCGCCCTTCACACGCTTATATTCCCAACTAGGCCAATCAAGGTATGACTTCCCTCCAATCACGGGCATTGTATGCTGAGTCAACGGCATGGACAAGGGAGTTTGAGGAACTCGTGGTCCATAGCTCATCTTGCTGACGAAAAGATAATCGCCAACCAACAAAGATTTCTCTAGGGAAGAAGAAGGGATGGTGTAGTTCTGAAAGAAATATATATTTACGAAATAAACTGCTACCAACGCGAATACAATAGCATCGATCCAGCTCATAATGTTACGTGACACGGGGTTCTCTAGATCCTTCCACCACGTCCAAGGTATCTTTTTGGTGATGTACACATCGTAAAGGAAAGGTACAACCAAAAGACCCCACCAGCTCTCTATCCACACTAGAAATGCCAGATAAAGCGCCATTACCACGCTCATCTTTATCCATGCCATACGTGTGGGTTTATTGTTTATTTTCTTCATGCTCATTTAATGCTTAGAACGTGTTGGTACTTAGAAACTGAACAAGTCGTTCATAGTGAGCAGACCGCTTCTTCCGGCTGTGAACTCGGCAGCAAGCACGGCACCTAATGCAAATCCTTTACGATTGTGAGCGTCATGTGTGATGCTGATGCAGTCGGCCTCGCTATCGTATGTTACGGTATGTATGCCGGGAACCTCATCGCGACGGATGCTGTTGATAGCCAATTCACCTGCTTGACATGAATCGGTTCCACTCAGTTCGCCATTGGCATCCAACAAGGTGCCCTTTACCCATGAAGTCTTACGGTCAAGATTCTCCAAAATATCCTCGGCTAAAGTGATGGCGGTTCCGCTTGGAGCATCCAATTTATGCACATGATGCACCTCTTCCATCTTCACATCGTAGCTTTCAAATCGGTTCATAATGCGTGCCAAATAACGGTTTACTGCATTGAAGATGGCCACACCCAAACTGAAATTTGAACTCCAGAACAAAGTTTGACCGCCTTCGGTACACATTTTTTTCACCTCGTCGCCATGCTCCGACATCCATCCTGTGGAGCCCGACACCACTTTGACATTGTGACGGAACGCACGGATGTAATTGTTATAGGCAACATGTGGGGCCGTAAACTCGATAGCCACATCGGCACTTCGAAATGCCTCCGAATCGAAATCGTCCTGATTATCAATATCTATTATACAGCATATTTCGTGACCGCGCTCTACGGCTATCTGCTCTATCATGCGGCCCATTTTGCCGTAACCTATAAGTGCTATTTTCATATCTTCATCATCTTTTTGTTGCACAAAGATAGGGATTTGCCCTGAATTTGTCTATATTTGTTACATAATTTAATCATTTCAATAGGCTTAAAACCATGGAGAAATTGCTACATTACGTATGGAAACATAAAATTTTTCCGTTGCGTGCCTTACTTACCCCCTACAGCGAAGAGGTTGAAGTGCTGGACGTAGGACTGAGCAACCCTAATTCCGGACCGGATTTCTTCAACGCCAAAATAAAGATTGGCAACACCTTGTGGGCCGGAAATGTAGAACTGCATATGCGTTCATCGGACTGGTTCAAACACGGACATGACGGTGACAGTGCCTACAATAATACAATTCTACACGTGGTGAACATCATTGATTGCGAAGTATTTGCTGAAAACGGAAAAAAGATACCGCAATTGCAGTTGGACATACCTGCCCGTGTAGAGCGTTGCTACAGCGAATTGTGCACCACAGAAGACTATCCCCGTTGCCATCCCATAATTAGACAATTAGATCAATTCACCGTGCACAGTTGGATGAGTGCTCTTCTTTGCGAACGATTGGAAAGTAAAGCCAAATTAGTGATGGAGCGAGTGAAAAAGTTAAACGGCGATTGGGAAAATGCCTTCTTCATCACCTTGGCGCGCAATTTTGGTTTCGGGCTGAATGGTGACACATTTGAATTCTGGGGCTCACACCTTCCCTTCCATGCGCTAGGGAAACATCGTGACAATGGTTTCCAAATAGAATCTCTTTTCATGGGCACGGCGGGCTTGTTACAAATGGATGCAGTACCCAAAGGAAACAGAGAGGCGGCAACCGAGGATAAATACCTCGAGAAACTGCAAAAAGAATATCAATATTTGGCACACAAATTCTCGCTTCCCGAACCTATGTCGTGCGAAAGATGGCAATACCTTCGCTTGCGACCGCAAAATTTTCCGCACTTAAGAATCATACAATTGGCCCACCTCTATCACAAAGGATGCCTAAACCTTTCGCGAGTTTTGGAGGCCGAATCCATTGAACAACTGCAAGAGTTGTTACAAACACAAGTGACCGAATATTGGGAAACTCACTACTTGTTTGGCTGCCCCGGTCCGAAAAATGAGAAGAAACTCTCAAAAGCCTCGCGAAATCTGCTCATCATCAATACAGTGATACCTGTGCTATATGCCTATGGTATGCAGCACGACAACGAAGCTTTATGCAACAGAGCCATTCAAATGCTTGAGGAACTGCGCCCCGAAAACAACTACATCATCCGCCAATGGGAATCGTGTGGTCTTACAGTGGAATCGGCGGCCGACAGCCAAGCACTTATACAATTGAAAAAGGAATACTGCGACAAGAAAGAATGTTTAAGATGCCGGTTTGGATATGAATTTTTGAAGAACGAATCGTAAACACAAGCGTGCACACACTAATATAAAACAAGAACTATGAACGATAAATATGCCTACGAACTGACCTTTAAGGTGCGCGACTACGAATGCGACCTACAAGGAATTGTGAACAATGCAAACTATCAGCACTACACCGAACACACCCGGCATGAGTTTTTATTGCAAGCCGGTATCAGTTTTGCCGAGATGCACACCCAAGGAATCGATGCCGTAGTGGCCCGACTGAACATGGCCTTCAAAACACCATTACGTAGCGGAGATTCGTTCGTGAGTAAACTCAAAATCAAAAAGGAAGGACTGCGCTATGTATTCTACCAAGACATCTTCAGATTGCCGGATATGCAATGCTGCCTACGTGCCCAGATAGATACGGTATGCCTCGTAAACGGACGACTTTCTACTTGTCCGGAACTTGACGGAAAGCTGAAACCATACATGGAAGAATAAACACACACCCATGAGCGAACAAGAGATTCTATATACAATAGCCCTGACACGTGTAGCCGCCCTCAACACCCTTAACCGACTTACGTTGCTTAAGGAGGCCGGCAGCGCCACTGCGGTGTTCGAACAGCGTAAAAACATAAAGGAACTGCTGCCCGAAGCATCGCCTCGCCTAAGCGAAGCCATCTCGGACATGGAAGCCTTATTGCCACGTGCCGAAAAAGAATTGGAGTTTGCATGCAGTAAAAAGATACAATGCCTTCGTTATGGCGACATTGCCTACCCCACACGCTTACTCGATTGCCCCGACGCACCCATATTGCTTTACTACTGTGGTAATGCCGACTTGAACACCGCCCACATTATAAACATAGTGGGTACACGACACTGTACAGAATACGGTAAAGACGTATGTAGAACCTTTCTGAACGAATTGAAAACGCTGTGCCCGGACGTTTTAGTGGTAAGTGGATTGGCCTACGGAATCGACATTGCAGCACACCGACAAGCTCTACAAAACGGACTGAACACGGTGGGAGTTTTGGCGCATGGATTGGATCAAAT
Source organism: Paraprevotella sp. (assembly GCA_017425765.1). Taxonomy (GTDB): domain Bacteria; phylum Bacteroidota; class Bacteroidia; order Bacteroidales; family Bacteroidaceae; genus Paraprevotella. The sequence continues at coordinate 8,675 of JAFOXE010000050.1, forward strand.
ATATCCACGCATGCACCGTGACACAGCTGTGGAAATGACACGCCAAGGAGGATTGTTGACGGAATTTATGAGCGAGAGTAATGCGGATAAAGTGAATTTTGTACGTCGCAACCGCATCGTTGCGGGTACGGCAGATGCCACCATTGTGGTAGAGTCGGGCCTGAAAGGAGGCTCACTCATCACGGCTGACATTGCCGAGAGTTACCACCGCGACGTATTTGCTGTGCCAGGGCGCATCACCGACCCTTATTCGGCCGGATGCAACCGTTTAATAGGCGAAAATAGGGCCACCATTCTGCAAAATGCAGAAGAGTTTGTCAAGGCTATGGGATGGCAAACAAATTACGACCTTGAAACACTGAAAAAAACACCGATACAAGCACAACTCTTCCACGACCTTACCGACGAGGAGCAGAAAGTGGTGAACGCCTTGCAAGGCTGCGATAGTAAGCAAATAAACCTCATCGCCATTGATACCAACCTACCCATACACAAAGTAAGCGCAGTGCTCTTTACATTAGAAATGAAAGGTATTGTAAAACTAATGAACGGGGGCATGTATCGTTTATTGAGCTGATTTCATCGTAAAAACAGACCATCGTGTGAACACCTTCTACACGTACGTCTTAATGCAACAACCCGAGCATCTCATAGGGCATGAGATGCTCGGGTGTTTTTATACACACCATCGTGTGCAAAACAAAATCCCCTGCAACGGCCTACAGAAGCACGTGTGCAGGGGATTTATAGAACCTTCGGAACATCCAGCATCCACATTCAAGATGCTAAATTCGGTCCGAAATATTAGTCGTTCAACTTGGCTGCAATGAACTCGCGGTTCAAGCGGGCGATGTTAGCGATGCTCTCGCACTTAGGACACACGGCCTCGCAGGCGCGAGTGTTAGTACAGTTACCAAAGCCCAACTCGTCCATCTTGGCCACCATAGCCTTAGCACGACGTGCTGCCTCAGGACGGCCCTGTGGCAACAATGCCAATTGGCTTACCTTTGATGAAACGAAGAGCATTGCAGAACCGTTCTTACAAGCAGCTACACAAGCACCACAACCGATGCAACTTGCGCAGTCCATAGCCTCGTCGGCATCTTGCTTAGGAATCAAGATAGCATTTGCATCTTGTGGTTGACCTGTACGTGCTGTTACATAACCACCAGCTTGGATAATCTTATCGAAAGCGGTACGGTCTACCATACAGTCCTTAATTACAGGGAAACCGGCAGAACGCCATGGCTCTACAGTAATAGTGTCACCATCCTTGAACTTACGCATGTACAATTGACAAGTAGTTGCTCCACGCTCGGTCTTTCCATGAGGAGTACCATTGATGTAAAGAGAGCACATACCGCAAATTCCTTCACGACAATCGTGGTCAAATACAAACGGTTCTTTTCCTTCGCTCACCAACTCCTCATTCAAGATATCCAGCATTTCAAGGAATGAAGTGTCGCCAGGAATATCCTTCATCTCACGTTCGTCAAAGTGACCTTTATCCTTCGGTCCGTTCTGACGCCAATATCTTAACTTAAATGAAATGTTCTTATCCATTATTATATTATTTTATCGTTGAACAAACCTTTTATTAGCTCTTATAGTTACGAGTCTGCACCTTGATAGCTTCGTATACAAGTGGCTCTTTGTAAAGTACAGGCGCCTTGTCGTCGCTGCCTTGATACTCCCAACATGCCACGTAAAAGAAGTTCTCGTCGTCACGCTTTGCTTCACCCTCCTCAGTTTGATACTCTTCACGGAAGTGACCACCGCAACTTTCGTTACGATTCAACGCGTCGTATGCAATCAACTCACCCATGGTGATAAAGTCGTTCAAGCGTAAAGCCTTTTCCAACTCGATGTTCACTCCTTCGGTCGTTCCCGGAATAAACAAATTGTTCTCGAAGTCTTTGCGAATTTCCTTCAACTTCTGCAAACCAATCTTCAAGCCTTCTTCTGTACGACCCATTCCGACGTACTCCCACATTACATGACCCAATTCTTTGTGGATAGAATCAACAGACTTCTTACCCTTGATGTTCATCAAACGGTTGATGAGGTCTTGAACATTCTTCTCGGCCTCTGCGAACTCAGGCAACTCTGTTGAGAAACGTGGCACAGTGATTTGGTCGGCCAAGTAGTTTTGAATAGTGTAAGGCAATACAAAGTAACCATCGGCAAGACCTTGCATCAACGCTGATGCACCAAGACGGTTAGCACCGTGATCAGAGAAGTTACATTCACCAATAGCAAACAGACCCTTGACGGTGGTTTGTAGCTCGTAATCTACCCAAATACCACCCATGGTGTAGTGGATAGCTGGATAAATCATCATTGGGTGATAGTACTTCACGCCGTTAATTTCCTTAGCAAGTTCACCGGGGTTCACGTCTGTGATTTCCTCGTACATGTCAAATAGGTTACCATAACGTTGCAACACAATGTCAATACCCAAACGGTTGATAGACTCAGAGAAATCCAAGAACACAGCCAAACCTGTGTTGTTTACACCCATACCGGCATCGCAACGCTCCTTGGCAGCACGTGAAGCCACGTCGCGAGGTACAAGGTTACCGAATGCAGGATAACGACGTTCCAAGTAGTAGTCGCGATCCTCTTCCGGGATATCGCTTCCTTGAATTTCGCCCTTCTGCAACTTCAAAGCATCTTCCTTCTTCTTTGGTACCCAGATGCGGCCGTCGTTACGCAAAGATTCTGACATCAATGTCAACTTAGACTGCTTGTCACCGTGAACAGGAATACAAGTGGGGTGAATTTGCACGTAAGCAGGGTTTGCAAAATATGCACCCTTGCGGTAACATTGCATAGCAGCAGAACAGTTACAACCCATAGCGTTAGTAGAAAGGAAATAAGCATTTCCATAACCACCGGTTGCAATAACCACTGCATGAGCTGCAAAGCGTTCCAACTTACCGGTTACCAAGTTACGAGCAATGATACCACGAGCACGACCGTCAACAATTACCAAGTCCATCATTTCGTAACGAGTGTACAACTTAACAGTACCAGCGTTTACTTGGCAGCTAAGTGCTGAATATGCACCCAACAACAATTGCTGACCAGTTTGACCCTTAGCATAGAACGTACGAGATACTTGAGCACCACCGAATGAACGGTTGGCCAACATACCACCATATTCACGTGCGAAAGGAACACCTTGAGCCACGCATTGGTCGATAATACTGTTGGACACTTCTGCCAAACGATATACGTTTGCCTCACGAGCACGGTAGTCACCACCCTTCACTGTGTCGTAGAATAAACGATACACAGAGTCACCGTCATTCTGATAGTTCTTTGCGGCATTGATACCACCTTGTGCTGCAATTGAGTGAGCACGACGAGGAGAATCTTGAATGCAGAAGTTGAATACGCGGAATCCCATTTCTCCCAAAGATGCAGCGGCAGAAGCACCTGCCAAGCCTGTGCCGACCACGATTACATCCAAGCGACGCTTGTTTGCCGGGTTCACCAACTTCTGATGAGCTTTATAATTTGTCCATTTCTCGGCCACGGGGCCGGCAGGAATCTTAGAATCTAATGTAGCCATATTTCTTTTTCTTTTAAAGGATAAATAAAAATAGTGCTGAATTAGCAAGCGCCACAAAGAGCAAACTTAGCTACTACCACCAAGAACATCAACACAAGAACGGTAGAATATACTACACTGATAATGTGCCAACGATTGAACCACACCTTGCCGTTCCAACCCAAAGTTTGAATAGCACTCCAAAAACCGTGGGTCAAGTGGAACCAAAGAGCCAACAACCAAATTACGTATAGAACTACGTATACAGGGTTACTGAATGTTTGTGCAATGTATCCATAACCATCAGCTGCGTGAATACCGCCCATCATAGGTTGATGAATAAGTTCGGCAAACATCATGTTGTACCAGAAGTTAAACAAGTGAAGAGCTAAACCCAACACAATAACTACACCAAGAGCCAACATGTTTTGAGATGCCCACTCAACTTTCTTTGGGGTGTCGGTCACTGCATAACGATCCTTACCTCTTGCACGATAGTTCTGTAGAGTAAGCCAGAATGCATACAAGATGTGAAGAACAGCCAATCCTGCCAAAGCAAGAGTAGCAGCCACGGCATACCAATTTGCACCGAGGAACTCACAAATCATGTTGTAGCCTTCTTTTGAGAATAAGGCCACGAGGTTCATTGACCCATGAAACGTCAAGAACAGGATGAGGGCTAGTCCGGTCACAGACATCACCACCTTCCTTCCAATGGATGAATTACATAACCACATAATTGTTTTGAAATTAAGTTTATTATTAGATTTATAAAAAGTTTGTTTGTCTTATTCGTTGTCAAATCGGCACGTATATATTACTATTTAACACACACGTACATATATTAACAAGATGCAAATGTAGAAGATTTCCCTGATTGAACAAAGAAATAAAACAAGATATTCCCCAAAAATCATTACTTTTGTAGCGAAAAACCATTAAGATGAAAATTTTCCATGGATTTTAAGTACGATGTAATTGTAGTCGGGGGCGGACACGCTGGCTGTGAGGCGGCGGCAGCAGCAGCTCGCATGGGGGCTAAAACATGCCTCATCACAATGGACATGAACAAGATTGCCCAAATGAGTTGTAACCCTGCAATCGGCGGCATAGCAAAAGGACAAATAGTGCGCGAGATTGACGCATTAGGAGGATATACAGGTATAGTTACCGACCTCACAGCCATACAGTTCCGCATGCTAAACCGTTCAAAAGGACCTGCCATGTGGAGCCCAAGAGCACAATGCGATCGTGGAAAGTTCATTTGGACATGGAGAGAAATACTGGAAAACACTCCTGGTCTTAGTATATGGCAAGACCAAGCGAAAGAGTTACTTGTTGATAATAAGCAGGTTATAGGCGTAAAAACCTACTTAGACGTAACTCTAAAGGCACGATGTGTCATTATTACAGCCGGCACCTTCCTTAATGGTTTGATGCACATCGGGCGCACTCAGCTCCCAGGTGGCAGAACAGCCGAACCGGCTTCGTACCACCTCACCGAGTCCATCACACAACACGGCATCACAGCAGGCCGTATGAAAACCGGAACCCCGGTACGCATCGATGGCCGCAGTGTTCACTTTGAAGACATGACCATACAAGAAGGCGAACACGACTTTCACAGTTTCTCATACTTAAGCAACCAAAGACCCTTAAAACAATTGCCTTGTTGGACTTGTTTTACTAATCCCGAAGTTCACAACACGCTCCGCAGCGCCTTGGCAGACTCACCTCTATACAACGGCCAGATTCAGAGTATCGGGCCAAGATATTGCCCAAGTATCGAAACCAAACTGGTTACCTTCCCCGAGAAGGATTTACACCAACTCTTCTTGGAGCCCGAAGGCGAAAGCACACAAGAGTACTATCTCAACGGATTTTCATCAAGCCTTCCGTTACACGTACAAATAGAAGCTCTTAAAAAAATTCCGGCATTCCGCGACCTGGAAATATACCGTCCGGGGTATGCCATCGAGTACGACTACTTTGACCCCACTGAACTGAAGCATTCATTAGAATCAAAGAAAGTAGACGGGCTCTTTATGGCCGGACAAGTAAACGGAACTACAGGTTATGAAGAAGCAGCCGGACAAGGTTTGGTGGCCGGAGTGAACGCTGCCTTGAAATGCAGCAGTGGCGAACCATTCATTATGCGTCGTGACGAATCGTACATCGGCGTACTAATCGACGACTTAGTAACCAAGGGCGTTGATGAACCATACCGCATGTTCACCTCACGTGCCGAGTACAGAATACTGCTTCGCCAAGACGATGCTGATGCTCGATTAACAGAACGTTCGTACCACATGGGATTGGCTTCAAAAGAACGATACGATAATTGGACAACCAAGAAAGAGAATATCGGCCGTATACTTTCCTTCTGTCGCGAATACTCTATCAAGGCAAGCTTGATCAATGGATATCTTGAAGCCCTGGGAACAACACCTTTGGCACGCGGGTGCAAACTCATCGATCTTGTTAATCGTCCACAACTCACACTAACCAATCTTGCCGATGGCGTTCCCGCTCTAAAGAACATATTAAACTCCATTACACACCGTCCGGAAGAAACAATCGAGGCGGCCGAAATCTTGATTAAATATAGTGGTTACATTGAAAGAGAGCGAGTGATTGCAGACAAAATGCAACGACTTGAAAACATCCGTATTAAAGGACGATTCGACTACAACAACCTGCAGTCACTATCAACCGAAGCACGTCAGAAACTCGTAAAGATTGACCCCGAAACACTAGCACAAGCCGGCCGAATCCCCGGAGTTTCTCCAAGCGACATTAACGTACTTCTTGTCCTTTTAGGCAGATAGACGTATCGTGTGTTCCACGTGAAACAATCATAAATCAAAAACGAGTAAATCAACCAGATATGAACAACGAGATATTATTAAAAAACCTGAGAAATGTTCCTGATTTCCCAATTCCGGGCATCCAGTTCAAGGACGTAAGCACATTATTTAAAAATGCAGAATGCCTTTCTGTTATCGTAAATGAGCTATACGAATTATACAAAGACAAAGGTATAACCAAGATTGTAGGCTTAGAGTCACGAGGATTCGTTGTAGGTGCAGCCTTAGCATTAAAGCTCGGTGCAGGATTTGTTATGTGTCGTAAACCGGGAAAACTACCCGCAGAAACCCTTAGCGAAACATTCTTAAAAGAATATGGCGAGGATGTCTTGCACATTCATACGGACGCGATTAACGAAAACGATGTTGTACTCATTCACGACGACCTATTAGCAACCGGTGGCTCAATGAAAGCAGCGTATAACTTGGTTCAACAATTCCATCCTAAAAATACATACATCAACGTAATCATAGAACTTACAATAGAGGGTCTGCATGGTAGAGATGTATTCAATAAAGATGTAGATATAACAACTCTTATAAAAATCTAAATCGTGTGCATTACACTAAGTAAATACCTCATAAAAAGCACACCATTATAAGATAAAGAACAGGCGAGCATCTAACGTACAACTACATGCTCGCCTTCTTTTATCAAGGCGTACACCAAAATCCAACGACACCACGGTGTCATTTTTAACTTAACGACACCTGCTTCAATCCATACCATGTCATCC
>JAFOXE010000051.1 GCA_017425765.1 Paraprevotella sp.
CCAAAAGAAGATCACCACACCCAACAACACCACAGCGGCCGCCATGATGCCGAACATAATTTGAAAATTATGGTTTAACTTATTCTTCTTCATGGTTTATTCCTTAACACTCAACAACTCGTTATATTCTTCCTTATTAGATAACACTTTCAAAGCCTCCTTTACATCTTGGTCATCCTTCAATTGATGTTCCACGCCGCCACGTTGATAATAATAGCGTCGCACTATTTCGTTACATAGGAGTGTAGAGATCTCTTTCTTGAATCGATGCATATCCTTTGAGATATCTACAGAGAACTTTGAAGATAACGCTTCAAACTCTTCTTTTGCATCCTCGTAGTAACCCTCTCGAGTGGCCACCTTTTTCAATACATTCAGCAAATCCACACTACGACGATTATAGGTAAAACCACTTTCTTTTACCATATCTACAAACACCTCATATTCTGCATCTGTCAATTCAAAATCCTCGGCCGAAGCTATCGTCTTATGCTCATACACATACCGATTGGCAAAATCGATAATTACTTCGCCCGATGCCAAATCATATATCATTGAGGGCAAACTGTCGGGCACCACTTTTACATCCGGTTTTATTCCACCACCATCACGCACCTCTCGTCCCGCCTTGGTCTTGAACACATTTGTCAAACTATCCGGTAACGTACCCACCGAGCCATCTTCTTTCAAATGACGATAATCATAAGCCTGGATACAGCGTCCACTTGGTATATAATAACGGCTGGTGGTCAATTTCAGATTTCCTCCGTAAGGCACATCGCGTACCATTTGCACCAATCCTTTTCCGTAAGTTCGTTGTCCCAAAATCACTGCACGGTCGTAGTCTTGCAGCGCTCCCGCCACAATTTCCGACGATGAAGCCGAACCACCATCCACCAACACCACCATAGGCATTGTCATATCTACCGGAAGGTGTGTGGTATAATATGTTCGATTGGTTGAAGACATCTTACCTTTTGTAGACACCACCTTGCTGCCCTTAGGTATAAAAAGACCTGTAATATCCACGGCTTCGTTCAACGATCCACCCGGATTTCCCCTAAGGTCAAAAATCAGCGACTGTACACCTTTTTCCTTTAATTGCAACAAAGCATGACGCACCTCACGATAAGCACCTTCAGTAAAACCCGTCAAATAAATATAACCAACCCCGGGACGTACCTCTCCATAGTAGGGCACCTGGGGCAATTGTATGTTTTGACGCTTTATTTTATAGGTAATCGGCTTTTTTACGTTATATCGTTTCACCTGCACCTCCACAACCGTACCGGCATCCCCGCGCAACATACTGCTAACCTTGTCTACAGAAAGGCCTTCTACATCGATCTTATCCACCGAAAGGATAACATCCCCCCCTCTTATTCCGGCTTTCTGAGCAGGACTATTCTCATAAGGTTCAGTCAGCACCACTCGTTGCTCCTTCTTATGAAAACGTATATACGAACCTATTCCGGCATACTTACCGGTGGTCATAGTACGGAAATCGCCCATATCATCCTTCGAATAATACACCGTAAAAGGATCTACCCTCTGCAACATCGCATCTATTCCCCACCGAATTACAGTATCGGCCGACAACGTGTCTACATAGAATACATCTAATTTCTTATAGATATCATTGAAGATCTCCAGATTCTTGGAAATCTCAAAGTCGTGTTTTTTTTTCTTCTGTGCGCTTATCCATAACGAGCCACACACCACTAAACATACTGCTAAAAATACTTTCTTCATACCACAAAGGTAAAGGATTTGACCATTATTTATGCAAAATATCTTGCACTTTTAACCTTATTTCATTCCACGTAGTCTCAACCAAGTTCGTACCCATCACTTGAATAACCGCTGCTCCCAATAATGCACCTACTTGAAGACTATGTTTCATACTATACCCTTGAGCATAAGCATAAAGAAAACCACCGGCAAAGAAATCTCCGGCCGCCGTGGTGTCTACGACCTTATCCACCGGGATTGCCGACACCGATACGACCTCGGCGCCTCGTCTCACCTTTGCTCCCTGAGCCCCTTGTTTCAAAACGGCCACATCACAATACGTGGCCATTATCTCTAACGCCTTATCCCCATTGCTCTCTTGGGTAAATACCTCCGCTTCTTCTTCATTGGCAAATACAATATCCACGTAATCACGCACCAACATACGAAAGAATTCCAAATCGCTGGCCACCACATTATAACTAGCCAAGTCAATACAAATCTTCATGCCCAATTTCTTGGCACGCTGCATAACCGACAAGACAAACGAATGGCTTTGCACCAAATAACCTTCAACGTAGAGTATATCATAACTATTCAACCATTTCTCGTTTATCGCATGCTCATCCATTAATGCTGCAGCACCAAGAAAGGTTGCAAATGTGCGCTCTCCATCTGGGGTTACAAAAGTGGTTGCCACACCAGTTGGCTGTTCGCCATATTGCAAATGAGCTTCCACACCCACCGAATAGCATCGCTGTGCATAGAAATCACCAAGTTCATCTTGACCTATCTTTCCTACGAAACCCACACGAGCCCCCATAGATGCCAATGCCAATATCGTATTACCTGCCGAGCCACCGGTGGCCATCTCAAAGCAAGCAGAGGACAGAGATTGCGAAATTTCGTCGTATCGTTGCTGATTAATCAACTGCATGCCACCTTTAGGCAATCCCAAATCCAACAGCGTGTTTTCTGCATCTAAACGAACGAGGACATCGACTAAAGCATTCCCTATTCCTATAATTTTTTTCATTTCACGCACTTTTTTTTGCAAATATATTGCAGATTTCCCAAAAAACACATACTTTTGCATCGCAATTGCGGAAAGCACCGTAAAATAACTGCTTCAGTAGCTCAGTTGGTTAGAGCACCTGACTGTTAATCAGGGGGTCGTTGGTTCAAGCCCATCCTGAAGCGCAAAGGTTATTTCCAAGATTGCAATTTGCTTCAGTAGCTCAGTTGGTTAGAGCACCTGACTGTTAATCAGGGGGTCGTTGGTTCAAGCCCATCCTGAAGCGCAAAAATCAAGAGTCTGCACTAAAATAGTGCAGACTCTTTTCGTTTTTATACACCGACTAAAGTTAAAAGCTTTACATCTATCAAAAAACAAGCAACCGAATCGCAGAATGTACGTCCACAATTCAGTTGCTTGTTTTGGAGGATAAACAATCTGTTTTAGGCAAACAGAGATATATCCTTGCCTACTTCACTTCTTCTGCATCTGTTGGTTTAACCTCGGCCATATCCTCTTTTTTCTTTGCCAAGTACTCCGGAAGATTCAATCCGGCCATATCGAACAATTCATTCAATGGAGGAACAGACTTCATCAAACCGGACACAAAGCCGGCCGTAGAACCCTTACCATTGGCCCCATCTGCTCCGCTATCCCATACCGTTACATGGTCAATATTGATACCCTTGACGGCCTCCACTTGAATCTTAACCAATTCCGGTAATTTCTCAAGTAAGAGCAACATATACGCCTTGTTGGCATCACCTCCGGCAGCTTGTACCATCTTGTCGTAACCGGCAGCTTGCTTAACCAATATCTCATACAAACCCTTTGCTTCGGCTTCCATCTTAGCATAGATCGCATCTGCCTCTCCCTTAGCATTTACACGAATACGCTCGGCTTCCGCCTCGGCAGCAATAATCAAACGACGCTTTTCTATTTCTTGCGGCACAAGAATATTGGCGGTTTCTGTTGAACGTTCACGCTCGGCACGTGCTTCTTCGGCCTCGCGCTCAGCGGCATAAGCCTCTTGCAGGGCCTTTGCCTGTTGCACTTTTTCAGAAGCAATAGCCTTACGTTGAGCTTCAGCTTCCTTCTCGCGACGATAAGCTTCGGAATTCGCAATCTCAACCTTTGCCTCATTCTCTCCTTTCACGGCTTGTGCATTGGCTTCTGCCGTACGAATACGGGTCTCGCGCACTGCCTCGGCCTTACCGATTTCACCGGTTTTGTCTTGTTCTGCTACGCGCACCTTTGCCTCGTTGATAGCCTTTGCTGCAGCCTCGCGTCCCAATGCCTCGATATAACCGGATTCATCCTTAATATCGGTTACGTTTACATTGATGAGTCGCAAACCAATCTTCTTTAGTTCTACTTCTACATTCTTTGATACACTCTCCAAGAATTTGTCGCGGTCACTGTTCAACTCCTCAATGCTCATGGTAGCAATTACCAAACGAAGTTGACCAAATAGGATGTCACGCGCCAAGTCTTGAATCTGCGAAGGAGTTTGCCCTAAAAGGCGCTCAGCAGCCGCGTTCATCAACTCGGGTTCGGTAGAAATTCCTACGGTGAAACGGCACGGAACGTCCACACGAATGTTTTGTTTACTCAATGCGCTAGTTAGGTTGGCATCGATAGAAAGCGGTGTCAAGCTAAGATAAGCATAATCTTCTATTATCGGCCATACAAAAGCGCCACCACCTTGCACACACTTGGCCGAACTCTTATTACTCTTATTTCCGTAGATAACCAAAATTTTATCTGACGGACAGCGACGATAGCGATTCAGCAACGTCACCACAATAAAAACACCCACAAATACAACAATTATGGGCAAAAGTGTTATTTGCATAATTCTTTAATTTTTAAGATTATCTCTATTTAATTACATTCTCGTCACCAACAAAGTGCTGCCTCCCAACACCTCCAAGACTCGAACCTTGACACCAGAAGCCAATGCCTCGCCTTCGGTCATGGCATCTAGTTCATGGATAGATCCTTGCACACTTATCTGCACCTTTCCTACACCTGACTTCTCAGCTGGAATACGCAGATAAACTTCTCCCATCAAGTTCACGCAGGCTCGCACATCAAATGCTCCGTTCGATTCCAGTCGGAGCATCTTCTTGTAAATAAGCACAAACAAAACAACGAAGAACACACCCACCAAAACAGATACGATTACCAACCATATCTTGCTTTCAATGACATCGCCCAAACTCACTCCGGCCCATCCAAAACCTAAAAAGAAATTTACAAGATTCTTAATTGAGAGCATCGAAAGGCCACCACCCAAATCCAATGTATTTGTATCTAAATCAATATCTGTACCGTCTATACCGATGAGCACCATAACGGTTTGTGCAATAAAAAGCATCGAACTAACCGCCGCACATCCCCAAAACACTTGCTGCAAAGCATCCAAGGATTCGTACCACAACAAAAATTCTCCCATATTATCTGTCTTTTTCTTATTATACTTTTCTGCTTAAAGGTGCTCAAAAGACTAGCACAACATACCTATTTGTATGCATCAAGCCGATAACAAAATAAATAAAAAAAGAGCAACTAAACCTACCCTCTCCTCGCTTTTAACTTCTTTTTAACTCATGTACTTCTCGCAACCCGTTCATGTAGCCCAAAACAGACGTACATCTCGACGCTACGAGGCGAGCGTGTAGAGGGCACCTACATGCTCATGTAAGTACCCTACACACGTACGTCTTTTTTTAACCACATGGCAGTCGCACAACTTATTTTCGTTATATTTGCATCTGTAACCCCTAAATCGTCCTAAAGAATGAGCGCCGAACATCCTTTTGCACAATTTCGCTTCTGCCCCAAATGCGGGTCGCCTAAATTTGTGGTAAACAACGAAAAATCAAAACATTGTGAGCAATGCGGATTTACCTACTACTTCAATCCGAGTGCGGCCACGGTGGCCGTAATCGTAAACGAGCAAGGACAACTTCTGGTGTGCCGTCGAAGCAAAGAACCCTCCAAAGGCACACTTGACTTATGTGGAGGATTTTGCGATTGCTACGAAACGAGCGAAGAGGGAGTAATTCGCGAAGTAAAAGAAGAATCCGGTCTGGATGTAGTAAGTACGGAATATATGTTTTCCATCCCTAACACATACGTATACAGTGATTTCACCGTACACACCATTGACAACTTCTTCAAATGCAAAGTAAACAGCATCCACAAAGCCCAAGCAGCCGACGATGCAGAAGAACTGATGTGGCTATCGCCCCAAGACATCTACCCCGAGGATTTTGGATTGAATTCCATACGAAAGGGAATCGAAAAAATCCTCAAAGAAAAATTATTGTAACGTCTAGTTTTTAGGAGCACCCTTTCGGGTGCAAAAACCTCCTTCCGAAAAAAAAACACATTATATAAGGTAGAAAAAGGTTTTTTTCCTACTTTTGCGGCCGAATTTATCCACATAGACCGAAAAAACGATGCAAAAAAATCTGGTTATAGTTGAGTCACCGGCCAAAGCCAAGACCATCGAAAAGTTTTTAGGAAACGATTTCAAAGTTTTATCAAGCTACGGACACATTCGCGATTTAAAGAAAAAGGAGTTCAGTATCGACACCGAGTCCTTTGTGCCGAAATACGAAATTCCGGCCGAGAAGACCAAGTTGGTCAACGAATTGAAATCGCAAGCCAAAAAAGCTGACACCGTATGGCTCGCATCCGATGAGGACCGCGAAGGAGAAGCCATATCATGGCACTTGTTCGAAGTTCTGAACCTGAAGGCAGAAAATACCAAGCGTATCGTTTTTCACGAAATCACCAAACCGGCCATATTGGAAGCTATTGAAAACCCACGCGACATAGACTTAAACCTGGTAAATGCACAGCAAGCACGCCGTGTATTGGACCGCATCGTAGGCTTTAAGCTATCACCGGTATTGTGGAAAAAGGTTAAACCCGCATTGTCGGCAGGTCGTGTACAAAGTGTGGTGGTACGACTGATAGTAGAGCGTGAACGCGAAATACAAAATTTCAAGGGAGAAGAAAGCTATCGCATCACTGCCGTCTTCACGCCACAAGAAGGAGATACATCTACCGAAATTAAGGCCGAACTGAACCAACGCTTCAAAACTAAAGAAGAAGCAATGGAGTTTTTGGAGGTTTGCCGAAATTCCGAATTCCGTATTCAAGAAATCACTACTCGTCCACAAAAACGAGTGCCCGCCGCACCATTTACTACTTCTACACTTCAACAGGAGGCGGCCCACAAACTGAATTTCACTGTGGCACAAACCATGATGGTGGCACAACGCCTTTACGAATCGGGACGAATCACTTATATGCGTACCGACTCTGTAAACCTTTCAGGCCTTTGCATCGGCGCCAGCACAAAAGTTATTACCGAACTAATGGGCGAAAAGTATGTGAAGAGCCGCCAATATCAAACCAAATCTAAGGGGGCACAAGAGGCACACGAAGCCATCCGACCCACTTATATGGACCAGGCCGAAATCGAGGGCACACCACAGGAACGTAGATTGTATGACTTGATTTGGAAACGCACCATCGCATCGCAAATGGCCGATGCCGAACTTGAAAAAACTACTATTGTAATCAGCATAGGCGGACAAAACGCCCAATTCATCGCCACCGGACAAGTGGTTAAGTTTGAAGGATTCTTGAAGGTCTATCGCGAGAGTTATGAGGAGGACCAAGAGCAAGAAGACGAAAGTCGCATGCTTCCTCCCATGCAACAAGGACAAATTTTGGTGCGCAAAGAAATCATGGCCACACAACGCTTTGCTCAACGTCCTCCACGCTACAACGAGGCCAGCCTTGTGCACAAACTTGAAGAATTGGGTATCGGACGTCCTTCAACTTACGCTACAACCATTAGCACCATTCAACAACGCGAATACGTGGTAAAGAGCGACAAGAACGGAGAAGAATGCAACTACACCATCCTTTCGCTCAAAAATGATGAAATAGAAGAACAAAACAAGACACTGATTGTAGGTGCCGAACGTGGCAAACTATCACCCACAGACACCGGTACTGTCGTAAACGACTTTTTGCTACAATTCTTCCCTGCCATCATGGACTACAAGTTTACTGCCGAGGTTGAAAAGAAACTGGACGACGTGGCAGAAGGCGTAGCTGAATGGTCGACCGTAATGAAAGATTTCTACGATGATTTTGAACCATTGGTAGAAAAAACCTTGAACGTAAAGTCGGAACACAAGGTGGGCGAACGCTCATTGGGCTTAGACCCAACCTGTGGCAAACCGGTATATGTAAAGATAGGTCGTTTCGGTCCGGTTGCTCAAATCGGTTCTGCCGACGACACCGAGAAACCTCGTTTTGCTCAACTACGCAAAGAACAGAGTATAGAAACCATTACATTGGAAGAAGCTCTTGATTTGTTTAAGTTCCCTCGCAACCTAGGTGAATTGGAAGGTCACGAAGTGACCATCGGAGCAGGACGTTTTGGCCCATACATTCTACATAACAAGAAGTATGTGTCCATCCCCGCCGGACAAGACCCAATGGCAATTACCTACGAAGAGGCGGTGAACCTATTGATGGAAAAACGCCAAGCCGAAACCAAACGCCATTTGAAGACTTTTGAGGAAGACCCTGAGGTTGAGGTATTGGACGGACGATATGGCCCCTACATATGCTATAAAGGCGAAAACTACCGCATGCCCAAGGCACAACAAGAGAAAGCCAGCGAACTAACACTTGAGGAGTGCATGTCCATCATTCAAAGTCAAAACAACAAACCCGCAAAGGCCACCAAGACAAAACGTACCTATACGCGAAAGAAATGATTAGGGTGATATTGATAGGCTACATGGGGGCCGGCAAAACCACCGTGGGAAAAGCATTGGCAAACGAATTGGGGCTCACCTTCTACGATTTGGATTGGTACATCGAAGATAGATACCACCGCACCGTGGCACAACTCTTTGCCGAACGAGGAGAAGAAGGCTTTAGGAAGGTGGAACAACAGATGCTCCACGAAGTGGCCGAATTTGAAAACGTCATTATCTCTTGCGGAGGAGGAACTCCTTGTTTCTTCAACAACATGGAATACATGAACGAGCAGGCTCAAACAGTTTATCTAAAGGCCACACCGGATGTTTTGTACCGCCACCTGAAAATGAGTAAAGCAGAACGTCCGCTCCTAAAGTACAAAACCGAGGAGGAACTTAAAGAGTACATAAAAGAATCATTGGCACAACGCCAAAACTTCTACGAAAAAGCAAAATATATATTCGACGTAGAACTATTAGAGAATCAAACAAAAATAAAGGACTCAGTCCGACTACTTCGTAATTTGTTAAACCTATAATTTTGAAATGAGAAAATGGCGTATTGAGGACTCGGAAGAGCTCTACAACATCAATGGATGGGGAATAAACTATTTCGGCATCAACAAGTCAGGACACGTGTACGTAACGCCAAGAAAAGATGGTGTACAAGTAGACCTAAAGGAATTAGTGGATGAATTATCCTTACGCGACATTTCCGCACCCGTTTTGGTGCGCTTCCCGGACATTTTGGATAACCGAATCGAGAAAACATACAACTGTTTTGAGAAAGCAGCAAAAGAGTATGACTATCAAGGTGAGAACTTCATCATATATCCTATTAAGGTGAACCAAATTCGCCCGGTTGTAGAAGAAATTATCAGCCACGGCAAGAAGTTCAATCTCGGACTCGAGGCCGGTTCAAAACCGGAACTACACGCCGTTATTGCAATCAATACGGATTCTAACTCGCCCATCATCTGCAACGGATACAAAGACCAAGGATTCATTGAATTGGCTTTGTTGGCTCAAAAGATGGGCAAGCGCGTATACCTTGTTGTTGAAAAGCTAAACGAACTAAACATCATTGCAAAGGTTTCAAAGAAGTTGGACGTGAAGCCCAACATCGGAATACGCATCAAACTAGCCTCATCAGGTAGTGGAAAGTGGGAAGAGAGCGGTGGCGACGCCAGCAAATTCGGTCTAACCTCCAGCGAATTGCTCGAGGCTCTTGAAATGCTTGATAAAGTGGGCATGAAAGATTGCCTCAAATTGATTCACTTCCATATCGGTAGCCAAATCACCAAGATTAGACGTATTCAAACTGCTCTACGCGAAGCATCACAATTCTACGTACAACTGCACCAAATGGGCTACAACGTAGAATTTGTAGACTGCGGTGGTGGTTTGGGTGTAGACTACGACGGCACACGATCCAGCAATAGTGAAAGTTCTGTAAACTATTCAATACAAGAATATGTGAACGACTGCGTATACACCTTTGTGGATGCAGCAAACAAGAACAATATACCCCATCCCAATCTAATCACAGAGAGTGGACGTTCGTTAACCGCACACCACTCCGTACTCATCATGCAAGTGCTTGAAACAGCATCACTGCCACGCATGAACGAGAATTGGGAACCAGACGAAAATGCACACCAATTAGTAAAAGAACTGTACGAGATTTGGGACAATTTGAATCCTCGAACCCTTCTTGAAGATTGGCACGACGCCCAACAAATTCGTGAAGAAGCTCTCGACTTATTCAGTCACGGCTTCGTGGATTTGAAAACTCGTGCAGAAATCGAAAGCATGTATTGGAGTGTTACCCGAGAAGTAAACATGTTGGCACAAACCCAAAAACACATTCCCGAAGAATTGTGGTCGTTGGATAAATTGCTTGCCGACAAATACTTTTGTAATTTTTCTCTATTCCAAAGTTTGCCGGATAGCTGGGCTATCGACCAATTGTTCCCCATTATGCCTATCCAACGTCTTGACGAACGTCCGGACAGACAAGCCACCCTGCAAGACATCACCTGCGATTCTGACGGTAAAATCGCTAATTTCGTAACCAGCAACTATCAATCTCATAGCCTACCGGTGCACACATTAAAAGGAAAAGATCCTTATTACCTTGCCGTGTTCCTTGTAGGTGCTTATCAAGAAATCCTCGGCGATATGCACAATCTCTTTGGCGACACCAACGCAGTGCACGTCAGCGTAAACGAAACGGGCTACGAGATAGAGCAAACCATTGAAGGTGAAACCGTATCCGAGGTACTCGAGTACGTTCAATACGATCCAAAGAAGTTGGTACGCCGTCTTGAACTATGGGTGTCTAAGTCCATCCAACAAGGTAAGATTTCATTAGAGGAAGGTAAAGAGTTTTTGAGCAACTACCGCTCCGGACTCTATGGTTACACATATCTCGAATAGAAGATTATATATGAAAAAGGAACTCACCGTAATAAAAGTGGGCGGAAAGATTGTAGAAGAGGAATCAACACTTTCCGACCTTTTGATGCGCTTTGCATCGCTACCCGGCCACAAGATTCTGGTACATGGCGGAGGCCGTTCCGCTACAAAAATAGCAAGCCAATTGGGTATAGAAAGTCAAATGGTGAACGGACGACGCATCACCGATGCCGATATGCTGAACGTGGTAACAATGGTATATGGCGGATTGGTAAACAAGAACATCGTAGCCGGATTGCAAGCACACGGTGTGAATGCACTCGGTTTGACGGGTGCCGACATGAATGTGATTCGCTCGCACAAACGCCCCGTAAAGGACGTTGATTATGGATTTGTGGGTGATGTGGACACTGTGGACGCAAAGATGTTGCAAAAACTTATCGACGAGAATATTGTGCCCGTTATGGCACCTCTAACCCACGATGGCCAAGGCCATATGCTGAACACAAATGCCGATACCATTGCCGGGGAAACCGCCAAAGCACTTTCTAACGCCTACGACGTGACACTCATCTACTGTTTTGAGAAGAAAGGCGTATTGGCCGATGCCGAGGATGACGACAGTGTGATTCCACACATCACCGAAGCTGAATTCAAAAAGTACGTGGAGAAGGGTGTTATTCAAGGCGGTATGATTCCTAAGTTGGAGAACGCATTCCAGGCTATCAAAGCCGGCGTAAACAAAGTGATTATTACGCAAGCCGATGCCATAGATGGGCAGCACGGTACAGTGATACAAGGGTAAAACAAACCTAAAACCTTAAAGATATTGAACGGACGAGTGCTACCTTCTATCCACTCGTCCGTCTTTTATTTACTACAGAAAGAGCAGAACCATAAAGTAAAATGTTCCACTCTATAAAAGTTATTCATAGCATAACAAATACAAGGCGAGGATAACCAAAATAAAACCTTCAACACCTTCTAAAGCCATAGTGATGATTACTCCGGATTTCCGCATAGATACCGATTTGTTTTGTTTCCACATGAAGCAAGGCGAGAAAGAAGGTTTCTTCTTGAAACATTCACTATGTCCATCCGCGCAAGACACCTTTGCAAACACCCCACGTGCCGAAGTCACGCTACTCTACTCGCCATCGTTTCGCTTCGACCCACCAGCCAACCAACTTTGGTTAGCCAAAGTAATCACCGAACAGATGCGCAAAAGAGCCAAACAAATTCTTCCCCAACGTCTGGCCTTCTTGGCACAAACCCACAACCTCACCTACACCTCTGTTTCTATCAATTCGGCTCGGACTCGATGGGGAAGCTGTTCAAGCAGAAAAAGCATCAACCTATCGCTTTATCTCTTATTACTTCCCTCTACCTTAATCGACTACGTGCTTTTACACGAACTCTGTCATACCCGTGAACTCAATCACGGACCTCGTTTTTGGACACTGCTCGACTCATTTACACAAGGAAAAGCAAAACAACTACGACAAGAACTGCGTTGTTTCCGACCACAGTTCTAATATTTCATAATATTTACACATTTCTCTCACGCATATAGGCATACGCGTAAGTTTTTATATTATCTTTGCCAATGTGCATTGTTATGCACATCTCATTGCAAAAGATAATCATAACACATAACTAATCATCAACGCCTATGAAAAAATCACTCGTAAGTATGGCCTTATGCGCTTTGAGCGTATTGGCCCTTGCCGATTCTAAACCTCTCGAAGGTTTCGCCTATGGAGCGGTTTCACAACCCAGCGGTCAAGAATGGCAATCGCCCGAGGAGTTGGCTCTAAACAAAGAGCAACCTCGTGCCTATTTCTTCTCATTCTCCGACAACGAGAGTGCACGTAAAGTATTGCCGGAATATAGTTCTTACTGGAAGTCATTGGACGGCACATGGAAATTCCATTGGGTAGCTACTCCCGAGGAACGTCCACAAACTTTCTTCGACCCCACCTTCGATGTGAGCGGTTGGGACAATATTGAAGTTCCCTCATGCTGGAACAACGTAGGCGTTCAGAAGGACGGAAGCCTGAAATACGGTGTACCCATCTACGTAAACCAGCCCGTAATTTTCATGCACAGCGTAAAAGTAGGCGACTGGAAGGGTGGCGTGATGCGTACTCCTCCCACTCATTGGACCACCTATAAGTACCGCAACGAGGTAGGTTCTTACCGTCGCACTTTCACCATCCCTGCTACATGGGACGGTCGTGCCATCTACATCAACTTCGATGGTGTGGATTCTTTCTTCTATCTTTGGATCAACGGCAAATACGTGGGATTTTCTAAGAACTCTCGCAACACAGCTACATTCAACATCACCGACTTCCTCGTGGAAGGCGAAAACACCGTAGCTGTAGAAGTATATCGTAACTCAGATGGTTCGTTCCTTGAGGCGCAAGATATGTTCCGTCTTCCGGGTATCATCCGCAGCACCTACCTCACCTCTACCCCAATGGTTCAAGTGCGTGACTTGGTGGTACGTACAACTATCCCCACCGAATCCGGTTTAACAACTGCCAACGGTACGGTGACCATCGATGCCGAAATCCGCAATTTGGGCAAGAAAGACGCCAAGGAATACTCTATGGAATACCACGTATATCCTAACGTTTTGTACAGCGACGCCACTTTGGCAGAAGTAGGCACTCCGGTTAAGAGCGACCGCATCACTATTGCAAAGGCTCAAAGTGCCGATATGCAAACCAAGTTCGTCATCGAGAATGCCAACCTTTGGTCTGCTGAACAACCCTACCGCTATACTTTGGTAGCCGAATTGAAAGACAAAAAAGGCCGCACCGTGGAAACCATTTCTACTCACTTTGGTGTGCGCCATGTAGAAATCCGTGATACAAAGGCCGAAGATGATGAATTCGGATTGGCCGGACGCTATTTCTATGTGAACAACAAGCCCGTGAAGTTGAAAGGTGTAAACCGTCACGAAACCAACCCAACTCGTGGTCACGCCATCACTCGCCAACAAATGGAAAAGGAAGTGATGTTGATGAAACAAGGTAACATCAATCATGTGCGCAACTCACACTACTCATGCGAGCCGTATTGGTACTACCTCTGCGATAAATACGGAATCTATCAAGAAGACGAAACTAACATTGAGTCACACGAATACTACTATGGCGAAGCCAGCTTGTCGCATCCGGCAGAATGGCGCAATGCACACGTAGCACGCAACATGGAATTGGTTCGTGCACACGTAAACTTCCCCTCTATCGTAATTTGGTCTTTAGGTAACGAGGCCGGTCCGGGCAAGAACTTCGTGGCTGCATACGAAGCCATCAAAGCCTTCGACACCAGCCGTCCGGTACAATACGAACGTAACAACGACATCGTAGATATGGGTTCTAACCAATATCCTTCTGTTGATTGGGTTCGCCACGCAGTGAAGGGTAACGCCGGTGTTAAGTATCCATATCACATTTCTGAGTACGCCCACTCTATGGGTAACGCCGTAGGTAACTTGGTAGACTATTGGGAAGCCATGGAATCAACCAACTTCTTCTGTGGTGCAGCTATATGGGATTGGGTTGACCAATCAATGGATAATTACACCGCCGACGGCAAGCATTACTACGCTTATGGTGGCGACTTTGGCGACACCCCTAACGACGGTATGTTCTGTATGAACGGTATCATGTTTGGTAATTTGGATCCAAAACCTCAATACTTTGAAGTAAAGAAAGTATATCAAAATGTTGGCGTAAAAGCCATCGATATGACCAAGGGACAAATCGAGGTGTTCAATAAAGAATACTTTACTCCGATGACCGGCTACGACATGAAGTGGACATTGTATAAGGACGGTAAAGCTGTAGAAAGCGGTTCCAACTTCCAAAGCACCCGCGACATCCAAGGTCCACGTCAGAAGAAGAACTTCACCATCCCTTACGACTATAGCAAATTGGATGCACAAAGCGAGTACTTTGTAAAGATTCAGTTCCTATTGGCTCAAGACAAGCCATGGGCAAAGAAGGGCTACGTACAAATGGAAGAACAACTGCTTGTGAAGAGTGCCGATAAACAACCTGCATTGGCCGAGCTGGCTAAGGGCGATGCTCCAGCTTTGACCGAAGAAGCAGCCCTCAACACCATCACCGGAAAGGGTTGGGAAGTTAAGTTCGACAACGCCACCGGTACGATCTACAGCCTTACATACGGTGCCAACAAGGTGATTACGGAAGGCAATGGCCCTGTGCTTGATGCCTATCGTGCACCCACAGACAACGACAACTGGGCCTACACACAATGGATTGCTAAGGGTCTTCACAACTTGAAGCATAAGGCTATAAACAGCACCGTATATACTCGTCAAGACGGTAGCATCGTGTTGGCCTACACCGTTGAATCGCAAGCTCCTTGTGCCTCTACAATCAGTGGTGGCAGCTCAGGTAAGTACAAGATTACCGACGGACGTGCTTTTGGTCCTAACGACTTCAAGTTCACCACCAACCAAATCTGGACCGTATATGCCGATGGTTCTATCGAACTTGAAAGCAGCATCACATCTAATGATGCATCCCTCAACCTTCCTCGTTTGGGTTATGTGGTGAAGACTCCATCAACCTTCGATAACTACACCTACTACGGACGTGGCCCGATTAACAACTACAACGACCGTAAAACCGGTCAGTTCATCGAGCAGCACCAAAGCAAGGTGAAAGACCAGTTCGTTCACTTCCCGAAACCACAATCTATGGGTAACCGCGAAGATGTTCGCTGGTGTGCTATGACCGACAAAGCAGGAAATGGCGTTCAATTCATCACCACGTCTCGCATGTCAACCTCGGCTCTTCCTTGGTCGGCATTGCAAATGACCTTGGCACCTCACCCACACGAACTACCCGAATCAGACGGCACATACTTGCACCTCGATACAAAGGTAACAGGCTTGGGTGGTAACAGCTGTGGCCAGGGTGGTCCGTTGAGTCACGACCGTGTAAAGGCCGACGTACATCAAATGGGCCTCATCATCCGTCCGGCTACTGCCGACTTGGCAGCCAACGCCAAGGTTTCGGCTTCCGGCGATATGCCGTTGGCCATCACTCGCGATAAGGTGGGTAACGTAACTCTTGTTTCTGCCCTTGAAAACGCCGAAATCTGCTACGAAGCCATAGAAAGCGGCAAGAAAGCACCACGTCGCGGTCGCAAATACCAAGCACCTACCTACACTCAACCCCTTGCCATGCGCAACGGCGGTAGCGTAACTGCATGGTACAAGAACAACCCGAAATTGAAGACAACTGTAGAATACGAGCGCATCGAAAGTGTTCCGGTAGAAGTTATCTTCGCCAGCAGCCAAGAAACATACGGCGGCAGTGGTGCCAACTTGGTGGACGGCAACGCCGAAACCATCTGGCACACCATGTACTCTGTGACTGTGGCCAAATACCCACACTGGGTAGACTTTGACTGTGGAGAAGTGAAAACCATTAAGGGCTTCACCTACTTGCCACGCCAGAACGGCAGCAACGGTAACATTAAGGAATACAAACTTCAAGTAAGTACCGACAACAAGACATGGAGCGATGCAGTAGTAAGCGGTGCATTCGAAAACAATGCACAATTGAAAAAGGTGACCTTCAAGCCCGTTCAAGCACGCTACGTACGCTTCACCGCACTTAGCTCACAAGACGGACAAGACTTCGCTTCAGGTGCCGAATTCGGTGTATTGGCCGACTAAGCCTCTACACACTGAACCATAACCCCCTCATCGGGCTTTTCCACACACGGAGAAGCCCGATTTTTTATATGCTCATGTGGATGAATCAAGGCGTACACCTCGATGCAACTACACCATGGTGTGGAGGCCCTCTACACCACGGTGTCTTTTTAACGCATTGTACAGTGCATCTGAACGTAGCATAGATGAGCAAGTAAGAGACTTTAGTGGGACAGTATTCGACTCTGGCAAAACGGAAAGAATACTATCATCTATAAACAAGTAATGGTCCGATAAAGAACTGTAGAGATCACCTCTCTACATAAAAAGAAAAACCACCATAATAATAAAAAAGCTGCCGAGCAATGTGCTCGGCAGCTCACGTATTTTAGGATTCTATACTAAATCTGATTAGTCGTCCCACACCGATTTAGAAGAAGGCCACGAACTTTGAACCTTAACCTCTGCCTCGCCACGGCCACCATCATCGCCGCCACCAATTATTGTGGATTGCGTTAACATTACAGCCTCCACCTGGATGTCTACCACAGATACTTGAGGCTTTTCATATTGTTTTTTCATCTTATTTTGCATTTTAGTCGAGTTATTTTACTTGAACCTTGGCACCATTCACCACATATACACCGGCAGCAACAGCCACAGAGCGGCTCTCGCCCTGACGAAGGGCACCTTGTTCTACCAACTGTCCGCTGAGTGTGTACACTGCATAGTTCACGTCACATCCGGCCTCCATTACCAAGCGTCCTCTTTCGCCAAATACCACAAGAGAGTTTGCGGTTGCGTGGGCATCGTCGATGCCGGTAAGTTGATTGTCGTCAAGACTGATCATGAAGTTTTTAACCTCACTTGCAGAAAGCGACTTGAAGCAAGCACGGAATGGATTCAAGGTCAATGAACCTGTGGCGTGCCAGAATTGGTTGTTCGAAATGTAATAGTATGCGTAAGAAGCATCTTGGGTTACATCAATAGTCTGTGCAGTATAAGAACCTGTCATTGTCCAGCCGTCTACAGCACATACACCCTCTGTGTCGTTTGTAACAGCTACCGCAGCGTTGTTTGCCGACAAGGCAACCTCGGCCGCACCGGTTTGTTTCTTAAATGCACCGGGCTTAGAAGCCTCAAGAACATCCACTAAGGTAAAGGTCATCACATCAGATGCTCCGGTGCTTACCTCGGTCAATTCATAATACTTCACCTCTTCGTTCGATGTCACGGCATAAGGCAAAATCACAGTACCCCAATCGTTGCTCATCGCACGAGTATAAGTGGCCGATGTAGCCTCAAATTCATTGCTGATGTTCAACGGACTCTTATCTGTAAGCACCAATTGCTCGCAAACGCCATTCACCACCACGTTCTTTTCGTTGGTCAACTGACCTTCGTTGGCGGTCATAATTACATTAGGCTGAGTCATGTACACCTTCACACCCTGAGCCGCAGCAAAAGACGTAAAGTCTACTTCCAGAGCATCCTTACGCAAGAATGCGTGTTGATACATACGTCCCTTGTCGGTTTCGGCGGCATTATCCTCCACGAATTGTATGGATAGATTCTTTATCTTGAAGTAGCGAGCATCCGTACGCACACCAACGGTAAGTTCATTGTCCACCACCTTCACATAAGCAGTATATTCTGTGGATGTATCTCCGGCCACGTTGCATGAACGAACCACATCGCCATTCTTGGGTGCCCCATACAAGGCTACCCACGAGTTGCCCTCTTGGGTGTCGCCATCGGAATCAAGATATGCCGAAAGCTTATACGTTCCATTAGGAATATTACCCACAGTCTGCTTCAATTCGGCATAACGAATAGTCCCGGCCCATACATTGAACACATCATCATCCATTACATACGTATCATTCCAACCCTCAAAGGTGTAAGCAAAATCCCAGCCGGATGGAGAATTAACTTTACCATTACTTCCTTGTACATGCGAAATGGTTCCACCCTTAAAGTCTGCATTGCTCCACAATGAGGTGGCTGCATCACCATTTTCGGCCATGGTCATGGCCTTGTTCAATACATTAGTAGCCAAAGTTCGTTGCTCCTTGGGTCCGGAAAGAATTGCTTCCTTATCACCAAATTGCTCCATTGCAGATTGAACAGCAAGAGAGTTTGTCATGCCTTGAGCACTCTCCAAAGCCTTTTCGTAAGCAGATTTGAGCTCATAAACCAAGTTTACGTCATCAACGTATACATAAGATTCTGTACCTCCTTGTCCTCCAATAAATCCGAATGACAACTCAACATAGCTCATTTCATCTACAGC
>JAFOXE010000005.1 GCA_017425765.1 Paraprevotella sp.
ATTTTCTACCTACTGAAATAGGCATAATCACACCAGGGAAGAGCACCATATTGCGTAAAGGCAATATCGGCAACGTTGATTCCATCTCAACTTCAAACACACTTGCTTCATCGCCTTCAAAATCGGCCACCAATGAGAATGGATTCTGATTATCGTCAATCTGCATAAATATACTTCGTTATTACAATTTACATTAAACGTGGCAAAGATACAAAAAAATGTACTGATAATCATAGGTCACACCTTGGATTTCGACATAAAATAAGTACTTTTGTTGAAAATAATGCAAAGAGGGAAGTTTAATGAGCCGTACATACTTTGAATTCAAGCAGTTCACCATACATCACGACCTATGCGCTATGAAAGTAGGTACGGATGGAGTTTTGTTAGGCGCATGGGCAGATGTAGAACATGCACAAACGGTGCTTGACATTGGAACAGGCTCGGGGCTATTGGCTATTATGACAGCACAACGCAGCAAAGCATATATCACCGGAATAGACATTGACACAGATGCCATAAAACAAGCTCGAAAGAATGGCGAACTTTCGCCTTGGAACGACCGTTTATTGTTTCAAGAAGCCGACATACTAACATATTCTCCTCAAACCACTTACGATGTCATTATTTGCAATCCACCTTTTTTTCAAAAATCACTAACCTGCCCCGATAACAAGCGCACCAAAGCACGTCATGCCGCTTCACTGCCACTAGCAGAACTTGCAAAATCCGTAAATAAATTACTTAAAGAAGATGGGCATTTTTTTGCGATTTTACCAACAGAGGTAGGAGAGGAGTTTATCAATTTTTGCTGGGAACATGGACTGAATTTACACCGAAAGTGCAAAGTACATACAAAGGCGAACAAGCCAGCAAAAAGAGTTCTGCTTGACTTCAAAAAGGGACGTACATCATATCCCGTCGACACCTACATCTCGTTGCTTTCAGACGATGGTCTTCTATCACCGACATGGGCTTCTCTTTCCAAAGATTTCTACTTGGATAAATAAAGGCTACATGCGTTTAAGTTTACGCAATAAATCCTTGTTAATAGAGCGTATAGAGCGATTTACTTGAAGTAAGTCGTCACCCACTGTATTGTACACATCATTATAAAAATCGGCAAAGATACGCAGCAGTGGGGAAGTAGATTGCGAAGCTTGAGAATTTATTACTACCTTCAGACCATTATTGATAAGTTCAACAGCAATATCTTTGCCTGCCATAACTGGATCACCATCAAAGTGTATCACACCAGGATTCTCTCGATAAATACGCAATTTCTTGCACTTCAACGTCTTTATACGACTATTATTTGTTATCGTTTTATTGAGCAATTGTAACACCACTTGCGGAGCTTCGTAAATAGGGAAGGGCTCCATAATAGTAACATCCATAAGTCCGTCATTCATGGATGCAGACGGTGCAATATATACATTATTACCATATTGAGATGCATTGGCGCAAGCAATCAGCAACGCATCATAGTGCGTCTTTTCACCATCCAAGCCATCAACCTCTATTTCATATTTTTCAGGTTTATACTTAAGTCCTTCGCGTAGAGTATTTTCCAAATAAGTAAACAAACCACGTTTTCCAGCCGAAGCAAACTTTGAGCTAACAAAAGCATCAAACCCTACACCACACGTACAAAAAAATGGAATACCATTTATAAGTCCGTAATCTAAATCCTCGATTACGCATTCGTTAATCGTACGCAAGGCTTTAATTGGGTCCAAAGGAATCATCAAGTGACGAGCCAATCCATTGCCCGATCCACAAGGTATAATACCCAAAGCCGTTTGAGTGTGCGTTAAGGAACGTGCCACCTCATTAACTGTACCATCACCACCAATTGCCACCACTACGTCCACACCATCTTGTGCAGCCGACTTTGCAATTTGTGCTGCGTGACCGGGATATTCCGTATACACCAACTTCCAATCAATCACAGAAGAATCTAAAATTCTAGGCAAGGCGTTTATCACGTACTTTTTATTGTTAGTACCTGATATAGGATTGACCACAAATATAACCTTCTTTTTATCCACCTTCTTCTAAGTATAAGTGCAAACTGCTACAAAGTTAAAGATATTTTTGTAGGATTATACCTGATGTTCCTATAAAATTGCTCATATAATGTTTTTTTGCGCTAAATTACATCTGCATAAAAATTATATTTCGTATCTTTGCAACGTTTTTGTAACAAGAATTTATATATACCTAATAATAATAGAATGGGACTATTACAAGACAAATTGGCGAGATATGATTTGCCCCAAAAATTTATGGAAGCCGGGGTTTATCCATATTTCCGCGAAATCGAAGGAAAGCAAGGAACAGAAGTAATGATGGGTGGTCACCGCGTACTCATGTTTGGTTCAAATGCGTACACAGGACTTACAGGTGACGAAAGAATCATCGAGGCAGGAATCGCTGCAATGCGTAAGTATGGTTCTGGTTGTGCTGGTTCTCGTTTCCTTAACGGCACCTTAGACCTGCACACACAACTTGAAAGAGAACTTGCCGAATTTGTAGGAAAAGACGAGGCGCTTTGCTTCTCAACAGGCTTCACTGTAAATTCCGGTGTAATTGCTTGCTTAACCGATCGAAACGACTATATCATCTGTGACGACAGAGATCACGCCTCAATTGTTGACGGCCGACGACTTTCGTTTTCACAGAACTTGAAATACAAGCATAACGACATGGCCGATTTGGAGAAACAACTTCAAAAGTGTAATCCAGATTCGGTTAAACTTATCGTTGTCGACGGCGTATTCTCAATGGAAGGCGACCTTTGTAATCTTCCCGAAATTGTACGTCTTAAGCATAAATACAACGCCACAATTATGGTAGACGAAGCCCACGGCCTTGGTGTATTTGGACGTAACGGTAGGGGAGTATGCGACCATTTTGGCCTTACCAACGAGGTAGATTTGATTATGGGTACATTCAGCAAGTCTTTGGCCTCAATCGGTGGTTTTATCGCGGCAGACAAGTCTATTATCAACTGGATTCGTCACAATTGTCGCACGTACATCTTCAGTGCATCCAACACTCCGGCTGCAACAGCTTCAGCTCTAGAAGCATTACATATTCTTCAGCAAGAACCGGAACGCATAGCTAATCTTTGGGATATTACCAACTACGCATTGAAACGTTTCCGTGAAGAAGGTTTTGAAATTGGTGAGACCGAATCTCCAATTATCCCTCTATATGTACACGATACAGATAAAACCTTCTTGGTTACAAAACTTGCATTTGACGAAGGTGTATTCATCAACCCTGTAATTCCACCAGCTTGTGCACCACAAGACACATTGGTGCGCGTTGCACTTATGTCAAATCACACTAAGGAGCAGATTGACGAAGCAGTTGAAAAACTTGCGAAAATCTTTAGACAATTAGAAATTATCAAGTAAAAGATACGTTCAATTCAAAATAGCGTTCATCTCACCCGATGAACGCTATTTTTTTATTTCAAAAATAAGCATAGACTTTACCTATATAGAATAATAGGTAGAAGTACTAATCAAACAATCTTATATCAACATTAAAAAACACTATTAAACATAATATAGGTTAGATTTCAACAGCGTGTAGTTTGAAAAACACCTACATATACATTATTAATTATAAAATATTATTGTATCTTTGTGAGCATCTAAAAAGATTGACACGAACGACTATGGCAAGAAACATGAGCGGTGCGGCATATGCAGCAACCAAATATCACGAATTCACAGTGCGTGAACGATGCACTTTGCTTGAGTTCATCATGAAACAAATGTCCGGTATCAGTCGCAACAAAGCGAAGGATATTTTATCCGGACACGGAATTATGGTGGATATGAAATACACAACACAATACGACTATATGCTTGAACCGGGCATGCAAGTACGTATTTCAAAGCATAAACGTACTACGGAACTTAACAGTAAATTTGTGAAGATTGTGTATGAAGACAAAGACATCATCGTGATTGAAAAAGCACCCGGAATTCTTTCCATGGCGGCCACAGCTCGACAATATTGTGTGAAGACGGTATTGGACGAATATTTTCAACGCCGTCATTTCAAATGCACTGCACACGTGGTGCATCGACTTGACAGAGAAACATCCGGACTTATGGTGTATGCCAAGAATATGGATGCTGAACGAATCCTTGAAGAAAATTGGCAAAGTATTGTTACCGATCGTCGCTATATTGCCGTTTTATGCGGAAAGTTAGAGCGCGAAGGCGGAACCATACAATCATGGCTTAAGGATAATAAGGCATTTATAACATATTCAAGTCCTACAGATAATGGTGGAAAGTTGGCCATTACACACTTCCACACGTTGCAAACAACCGATGAATATTCACTTGTAGAGATGAAATTGGAAACGGGTCGTAAGAACCAGATTCGCGTACACATGAAAGATCTTGGCCATCCAGTTGCCGGAGATGATAAGTATGGAAACGGACAAAACCCATTGGGACGTTTGGCACTGCACGCCTTCCGTTTAGAATTCTTTCATCCCATCACACATCAACGAATGGAATTCGAAACCCCCTTCCCCACTCCATTCACTCGACTATTTAACAAACAAATATAATTAACAATATTACAACGACTTAACAACTATCAATTATGAAAAAACTACTTAAATCATCATTCGTCATTGCCGTTGCAATAATGCTATGTGGCTGTGGTGGACAAACAACTAGCACAGCAACAAGTCCACAAAGTAATTCACTTGGATCCAGCTCACAAATCGGAGGTGTTTTGAATTCCTTGTTGGGCTCATTAATTGGTAACAGTACATCATTAACTCAAGCCGATTTGATAGGAACATGGACATACAAAGGTCCGGAATGTCGTTTTGAGTCATCTAACTTTTTACAACAAGCCGGTGGCGAAATCGCAGCAAACAAGATTGAAAGTAAATTGGCTGAAGTGTTTGCAAAGATTGGTGTAAAAGCAGATGGTAGTCAATATTCATTTACAGAAGACGGCACTTTCAAATTTAATATTGCTTCACGTACTTTGAGTGCGACTTACACCTTCAACCCAGAAACACGAGCCATCATCTTTACAGATCCATTTGGTATCTTCAACACCGAGGCTACTGTATGTAAAAGCGGCAACGAACTCAGCATTTTATTCGATGCAAATAAACTGATGAGTATAGCCAACACCATCGGTGCTTTGACAAACAATGAAACACTTAAGAGTGCCACTTCACTGCTCAACAGCTACGAGGGCATCAAGGTGGGATTCAGTATGACAAAGTAAACTCATCGCATGAAGAAATATATCTATTACATAGCTGCTTGGGCTTTAATCCTATGCGTTTCATCATCTTGCTCTAAGGACGATGAAATGGTTTATACACCTATGGCCCAACAAAATGCCGTTCAAGCCAAAACACTCGAACTGCTTCGTGGCAAATGGATTTCGGAGAAGATTATCACGGAATATAGTTTGGGTGACATGAAATACACTATCATTACTCTACCCGACACGATCAAGTTCTTAAGCCACTTCAGCAGTGCGAAAACCTTCTATGCCTACGACCATCTGCACGGAAAAGAAGTTGAGGTGTTTAAAGCGCACGGAACGTGTGAATTCCGCATGGCGGTGCAACCCATCGATTATCAACCATTGTGCTATTTCTACATCAGCACCGACGGAAACGAGTTGCAACTGTATCATGCCGAAACCCTAATGCACAGCCGCACATATCCTCTTCGTTTTGAAACGGAAACACGATTTGTGTATGGTGCCACACAACAAGGTTTTCCCATGTATTTCAACCGGATAGAGTAGCTCACCCCACTCCATCCTTTTATAAAAAACACCCGAGCATGTAACCTATATGCACACGCTCGGGTAAATACCACTCAGACGCTCGCCTAACACTATCTTAGGCGAGCGTCTGTCTTATGCAGTCACGATGGTGTCTTTTTCGTACAGATACAATTATCCCCACATTCAGTACATGCACTA
>JAFOXE010000052.1 GCA_017425765.1 Paraprevotella sp.
ATGGCGACGGACGTGACACTTCATTGCTGCTTGATGAAGGAATTCACCATACACAAGCCTTTGCGGCATTAACCGACCAAACAGAAACAAACATTCTTGCTTGTTTAGCAGCCAAACGTATGGGTGTAAGAAAGACGGTGGCCTTGGTAGAAAACATAGAGTACGTGACCATGGCCGAGAAACTGGATATCGGAACCATTATCAACAAGAAAACAATTGCAGCCAGCCACATTTACCAAATGCTCTTGGATGCTGATGTGGCCAATATGAAATGCCTAACCGTAGCCAATGCCGACGTAGCAGAATTTGTAGTAAAAGAAGGAGCAAAGGTAACACGCAAGGAGGTAAAAGACCTGGGGTTACCTGCAGATGTAACGATTGGTGGTTTGGTGCGCAACGGCGAAGGCATACTGGTAAGTGGAACTACACAAATACAACCAGGCGACAGCGTCGTAGTATTTAGTAAAAATATGTTTATTAAGAAGTTAGACAAATATTTCAACTAAGTCTACAGCACAAAATCATTTGTCATAAATTTTAATTTCGGAGCTATTTTGTACACCCTCGTTTTCTTGAGAAGAATAACCCATATCACGCAAGAATTTCTCTACATCGCAACGTAAGCGTTGATAAGGAGCAGATTTCTTGTAACCCACATTCTTACGCAACACATCCTCTATGGAACTTTGACTATGTTGATAGCACGCCAACTCATTTTGGCGTTGCACATCGTGCTCGGCCAAAACCTTAATTTCTCGTTCCCTCTCCCTGCGTAAAAGAGCACATACGGATTGCAAAAGAGGAACTACAACATTATCGAATAAAGCATGGCCTTGAATATACAAATACGTAGTTTCGGGAGTCACACCTAAGCCTAGCAATTCATCCTTAAGCAAGGGGTACGTTTTACGCGCTTGTGGAAATTGACGTTGCAACCACGCTATTTTACGGTTAACCTTGCGCAAAATAGCCTCTAACGTATACTCAGGATGGTATATATTTACATCATGAAAAGTAACAAGAGAGCAAAAGTCGGTAATAGTAAAATGTTTGTAACAATGATGACGATATACCCATATAGACCACACGAAAAGCGGCCAAATCATACGAGAAAACTCACGAATAAAGCCTTCTACATCCACGACTCGGCGATCATTAAGCGTAGCCAAAACACAAGATTCGTGCAAACTCTCAGCATAACACTGATAATTCTCTATGGCATAGGTATAGGTTTGAAACACAAATGAAGAATTATTGATCTGTCTTGAAGTTTCATTGGAGTTTTGCAACATATAGTCATAATCTGAATCGACACAAGCTATCATATCCTGCCCAAGATGTTGACCCAATCGATTCATCAAAACCATTTTCTTTCCCTTACTAAGAGAAGATTTTGAAGGAAGAATAACCTCAAAATAACACTTGTCATTCTCAAACTCACTAAACAACGTACGCCAGAAAAACACATCATCATAACTCTCAACATAGGCTACGATTCGACGCCGAGACTCCTTGGGTTTCATCCGATTAGCTGCCCCCAAGTACAACGATGTAAGATGTTCGGACAAACGTTTTGCCATATCTATCCCCTTATAAAATTAAAACTTTATTGGGTTATATCAAGTACATCGGTTACAGCATCCAGCCATCCATCCATTATCACAGCAGGCGAATGCGTGGTAAGGACTATTTGGACATTTGGATTCAATGCACGAATACGGCTAATGAGATGCTGCTGCCACTCCACGTGTAGGCTTACTTCCGGCTCGTCCATAAAAAGCACATATGGTTGGCGATCCTGCACCAAAACTGTAAGCATAATTATGAGCATTTGTTTCTCACCTGACGACAATTTATAGGGAGAAAGAGTTTCTCCTATCTGCGTAAACAGAATGTCGTTACTACTGCGCACAACCTTCTTGCCCGTATCACGAAACAAATCATCTAAGACGTCCATGAATTGTGTTTTTATAGCAGCTATCTCTTGTGCTTTCTCATGAGCTTGCGGGTCACCATTCGTAAACATCTCAAGCATACGATTACTCACATTTACCTGATAATCTAAATATCGGCGTTGCAACTGATATATCTGCCAATCGAGTTCTGTTACCAATCGAGCATCGGTAATTTTCTCAAAGATTCCACCATCCAATAAAGGACGATCCACACTGCGTATAACATCAAATCGAACAGAATTGGCCTCAGAAGGATAAAAAGAAAGACGTACGCCAGGCACCTCTGTTCCCAACTCCGCACCCCTCTGCATCAATCGGTATATAGCCTTGTTCAAAATGGTACTCTTGCCTACACCATTAACTCCACTCAGGATATTAACATCGCGACTTAAGTCCCAAATGATGTGTCTTTGACCGCTCCATAGCGAATCTATTTCAATCCTTGTAATGTATTCACCTAATCTTTTCATACGAGTTCTTTGATATAGAATTACAAATATAATTTTTTCCATATAAATATCACAACAGAGAGCACAAAATAAACCGCAACACTGTTAAATTCTGACAAAAATCCTCTAACAAGATTATCAATTCATAAGATATCGAAACCTATTATACAAAGAGAAGAATTCCAACAACACATCAGCGAATCCCAAACAAGAAAACATATAGTCACAAAAAGTTTAGTTACACCCAACGTTTTAACAACCTATATTGACAAAATGATATTCTGATGATATCCTCGCATGCATTTTTCTGCTTTTCAGCATACTTTTATACTAAAATGTGCGATTATTTGATTGATTTATCGTACCTTTGCACAAATAATAGGTTCGACAAGAATCATCAAGGCACACAACATATTTCGACACGATTACGCATAGCTGTAAACACACTAAGATTTCATACGATTTAGAATAACAAAATCTTGTTAAAGCACATACAAAAACTTATTCTTACAAAAGAGAACATCAAATAAACTATTATTAAAAACATGAGAGTTAAAATTCTTCTCTGCGTAAAGCCCGATCTCTTTCTCATAAAACGCCCGATTGAATGCCGCATGCAGCGACTTTGCCGCCGTGCGGTATTTTTCGCTGTCC
>JAFOXE010000053.1 GCA_017425765.1 Paraprevotella sp.
AAAAAGCCGGCCATCATCAGCACGGACGATGTACCAGCTTCCTGTATTACGAATGACTTGTCCTCTCATGCACTCAGAGGATTATACAGTCATGATTTCCTTCTCCTTGGCATCAAGCAAAGCCTCAATCTTCTTGATGTATTTGTCGTGCATCTTTTGCAAGTCGTTTTCTGCGTCTTTTTCTATATCTTCACTAAGTCCGTCCTTGATTCCCTTTTTCAACTTATCGTTGGTGTCACGACGGGCATTGCGAATACTTACCTTGGCATTTTCACCCTCTTTTCCACATTGTTTAGCCAACTGTTTGCGACGTTCCTCGGTAAGGGGCGGAATACCCAAACGGATGATTTCACCGTTGTTTTCGGGCATAATGCCAAGATCAGAGTCGATGATAGCCTTTTCTATAACGCGGAACATACTCTTGTCCCAAGGCTTAATCGCAATTGTACGGGCATCAGGAGTGTTGATGGCAGCTACATTGTTAAGCGGAACCAATGAACCATAAGAGTCCACACGAATTCCATCCAATATCTTTGTGTTTGCCTTTCCTGCGCGGATGTGAGCCAATGCCTCTTCAAGATACATTACAGCTTCTTCCATCTTCTCTTCGGCTTCACTCAAGCATACTTTAACGTCTATCATGTTCGTTTAATCGTTTAATTATAATATTCGTAGTTTAATAATATCTGAACAAAAATAGATTTTTTTTTCAATTCGTGCAACATATATATGCGTTTTCCAGTTCTTTTTCATTATATTTGTCGCGATTGTTATGCGTACGGGTGTGCCTGAACTAAAAATACATTGCATGCAAAAGACAGGTGCTGGTGCCATAACAAGAATGAAAAGCACTATTGAAAAACACTGATACCTAAACACCACACACGCCTTAAAGTGATGGATGCCCGAATTTTGGAACTTCTAAACGACATGGAGCCCATAACATTGGAACAAATGTCGTCTATCCGTTTGATGAACCGCACGGATACAAAATTCGTGACCAACAAAACGCAGCTAGTCCGTCTTTTGCAGCATGCTCAAGGCAAGTACTATGCGCAAGTAAACGAAGGCAAGCGAGTGGCTACCTATCGAACCATTTATTGGGACACCGAAGGACATCGATTCTACCTTGAACATCACAATGGACGAGCTCCTCGTCAAAAAGTAAGGATACGTACATACATGGATTCCGGTATCACCTTCCTAGAAGTTAAGACGAAGAACAACCACGCACGAACTAAGAAGAAAAGAATAGAAATCCCTGCACCCGACCGCTGGAACGAAGTGGGAGGAAATGAGTTTGTGGATGGTTTAGTACATGCCGAGATGCAAGAAATGCGCCCCACAGTACAGAACCTTTTCAATAGGATTACGCTTGTAAACCATGCCAAGACGGAGCGACTTACCATCGACTTCAACGTGCAATTCAAAAACTTTGAGACACACCAAGATTGTGGCACGGGCGAACTTGTGATTATAGAACTAAAGCGCGACGGCAATCAATACTCACCGGTGTTGGATATCTTGCGCAAACTAAGGGTTAAGCCATCCGGATTTAGTAAATATTGCATCGGCTCGTTGATGACCAACGATGCACTAAAACGAAATATGTTTCGCGAGAAATTAGTGACAATACATAAACTTGTTAATAACACATATTGAAATAGAAAATAGTTATGGAAGAATTTCAAGAAAGTTTGCTGTCGGCAACCACCTTTATGGGTATGCCGTTGTTCGATTTAGAAGGCCTGCAAGAAATGCTGGTACGATTTGCGATTAACTTGTTGATGATCGGTCTTATCGTTCGATGCTTCTACTACCCCAAGAGTCGTCGACGCGACTATCTCTTTACCTTCATGTTAATGTCTGTGAGTATTTTTATGCTCATTTATTTAATGGAAGGTGCCAAGCTCAAGATTGGAGCAGCGCTGGGTTTGTTTGCCATCTTTGGTATCATACGCTATCGCACCGAAGCTGTACCCATTCGTGAAATGACCTACCTATTCTTTCTGGTTGCCCTTTCCGTAATCAACGGTATGGCCACTAAATTAAGTTTAGTTGAACTTGTAGCTGCCAACCTTATATTCATTGGTATTGCATGGTTATTTGAAAGTAATCGTTTGGTGCAACACGTATGCAGTAAATACATTCGTTACGACAATATAAACCTAATTACGCCAGAGAAACGCGAAGAACTGATTGCTGATTTGGAAAAACGTACAGGTTTGAAGATTATTCGTGTAGAAGTGGGGTCAATAGACTTCCTCAAGGATAGTGCTTTGATACGCATTTATTATCGCGAACCGGGCGACGTCGGAAACACCGTAGGCGAAATGGTAAAGTTACCTAAGAACTACGAGTAATAGTAAAAATACTGAACGCAACACAACATTCTTATCAAACACATAATTAGTACAAAGGATGAATATGAAGAAAGTATATATATTCCTTGCAGTCATAATGATCGCCATCACTGCAAAAGCTGGCTCCGATGATTTTGGAGTTTGGACAGGATTAAGCGCCACCAAAACTTTACCCTATGGCTTCAGTCTATCTCTTGAAGGTGAGTTTCGTTCTTCGGATAAAGCCCACAGCGTAGACGAGTGGAATGCATCTATAGGCTTAAACTACAAGGTCAACAAGTACTTGAAGATAGGAACTGCCTATGTGTTCAAATATGCCTACTCGCACGCTAAACGCAAAGAACATTATAAGGACGATATCGAACATCCGGCATATTGGAATGGTTTCAACTACACCCATGATTACTGGACACCGAAAAACCGATTCAACTTCGAGGCTACTGGAGATGTTAAATTGTTTGATGTATTGAAAATCTCACTTAGAGAACGCTATCAGTTTACCGACCAAAAAACACAAATGGTCGACCGCACCAAATACCGCTACAAGAACGACAAAAAGACCTTGAAAAACGATTATCCCTTGCAAGACAAGAACGAAAAAGAGCGTAAATATTCGCAATACTTGCGTTCTCGCATGAAGTTGGAGTTTGATAAGAAAGGATGGGATTTCCAACCCTATATAACGTTTGAATTATTCAACAACCTCGATAACAAACTAGCCTTAGACAAGACCCGATTCTCGGTAGGAACTGCGTATAAAATAAACAGACAGAACGAGGTTTCTTTGGGATACCTATTTAATAATGAGATTGACGAGGACCCCAACGAAGGACGACACGTACTCAACATTGGATATTCATTTAAATTCTAAAAGGAGAATATAAGCATGAAAAATAGATTTAACAAATTAGTCATTTTGCTATTGACTGCATGTGCC
>JAFOXE010000054.1 GCA_017425765.1 Paraprevotella sp.
ATCGCTTTCAAGTTACTTTCCATATCCTTAAGAGGGAATCCTTGATTTTTGAACATATCACCAATGCTCGTAATAGCTTCCTTCAAATCGTTACGTGTCAAGAAAGCCTCTTCAAACATAGGCACATAGTTCTTCTCACCCACGCCCTCAATTACCTTCATAAGGCCGTTCATTGTGAACCAGTTGTCAGAAGGAACAACCATCAATGTAGGTTTCTTTGCTGCTTGTCCAAATGCTGAAAACGACATAACCGCCATCACAGCCAATATAAATAGTTTTTTCATATCTGTTTTGTTTTTCAATTAAAAGAGGCCACCGCCCATTTTCTTAATGATACCATCAGCTTCAAGACGCTTGCGCAACTCGTCGATGTTTACGCTTACAAGCATACCCACCTTGTACTCCTTCTTGCTGATCTTAATCATATCACCAGGAGCCACAGCACCGTTGTTAGTCAACTGTACATATTGCTTATAGTTGCCTATAAAGAACTTGTCGAAATACTCCTTGTGTGCATCATAACCTTCCGGGCACAAGGCACGACGAGTTCCGTTTGCACCGACACCTTCATAACCCTTGAACAACAAGCCGTGAATAGCGTTGCGCATGCAAAGGTTGCGAGTATCGTCTTCCTTTTTACCATAGCTCCACACCTTCACGATGCAGAATTTGGCACTCTTGGCAACATGCTTAGTTGCTTCCAACTCATAGTTGTATTGAATAGCCTCTTGCTTTTTCTTCTTGCCTGCAGAAACGCTTAATGCAAAGCAAGCGCAAAGGGCTACAAGAAATAATTTCATTTTCATAATCGTAGATTTTTTTTAATTATCTGATTATTGAATTACTTAATCTGACGGATAAACATACCAGGCATCAACTTCTTAGCCTTACCCTTGAAGTAGGTCTTACCCAAAGCGGCAGCGTCTTCGCCTTCCTTCTTCTCGGCAGCTTCTTCAGCAGCACCGGCACGGTTGTCCCATACCTTACCCTTGATAGCAGTGATCTTTTGTACAGGCTTAGCTACAGTCTGACCGGTCTTTTCGTCGATAGAAAGTTCCAATACTTCGAACTTCTCGCCGCCCTCAAGACCTTCGTTCATACCGATAAGAGCAGTAATATCCTTACCCTCGATGTAGATAGGAGCCAATGTCTTGAACACGTCGTATTCTTGTTGCAACTTAGCGATAACGGCGTCGGTTGAACGCAATGTAGCACGCTTAATCAATTCCTTGCTTTCGTTGTTCAAGCTTACAGTCATACAAGCAGGAGCAAACTTAGAGGTCTGACCAACATACTTCATAGTAAATGCAGATGAATTTACGAAGCTGTTAATCTTCTTACCATCGTTTGATGCCAAAACAGTGCCAAACTCCTCGAACTTCTCTGCGCTCCAATCCATTTGGAACAAATAAGTCTTGGTGTTTACGAAATATCCTTGGATGGTCT
The DNA here is from genome assembly GCA_017425765.1 of Paraprevotella sp. Classification (GTDB taxonomy): domain Bacteria; phylum Bacteroidota; class Bacteroidia; order Bacteroidales; family Bacteroidaceae; genus Paraprevotella. Next base: position 1,447 of record JAFOXE010000054.1, read on the forward strand.
TCTTCAAAGCTTCAATGGCAAGAATTGCACCCTTAGCAACAAGAGGATTTGAACTTTGAGCATTAGCCATTACCACAGGACCTGCAGTCAACTCGATGATTTCTTCAGCAGAAGTAAATGAGTAACGAGTTACAGCAAGGAAAGTGTTAGGAATCAAGTCGAAGATGGCACCATTGATAAGTTTGTTCTCACCACCCTTGGCTTCCTTCGCAGCCTGAATTTCTTCAGCACTATAACCCTTCAAACCACGTTCTGCAATCAAGCTCAATGACCAGTACTGACCGTCAGCCTTAGGAGTAGAAGAAATATCAAACCACTTAGAGACCATTTGGCCTGCAACATGGTTTTGTTCCATCCACTTCATCAATTGTGCAATGTACTCTGCGTCAGACTTTACAGCAACAGCCGACTTAGCAGCCTTAGCTACAGCAGCCATTTTACCACCTTTCTCGTATACAGCGATTTCTTCCTTTGTTACTTTAGGAAGCTTGCGAGCGTCCAATGAACGAACTTTCAAGTTGTGATCGTTGTACTTGTCTGGAGTTGGTTTTGCATTGTAAGTTTCAACCAACACCTTCTTAATACCGGCTTGAGCCTCCAAAGTACCATCGTGTGTATCAAGCATGATAGTAGCCAAAGAGCTACGACGATACTGGAACTCAGTCTGTGCATTAACAGTGCCTGCCACGAAGAAAGCGGCAACAGAAACTACACTTAAAAAAATCTTTTTCATAACCTTTTGTTTTTATAAAATGTGAATAAAAATGTTTTTCTCTATTCTCTGTGCCTAATAATGGGTACATCACGGCATAATGAACAGCAAAAGTATACAAAAATTAAATTATAATAAAATCTTTTTGAGTTAATTTGTACATCCATTTTACCCCCCCCATTGTATTTTGCTTATTTTCAGCGTGTTATATATTATTATTCATAAAAATCTTTTACGACACACGCCAACATCTATTAACTAAACATACCTTAAACACCTATAAATAACACGCTCGCCTCACCACCATACACACCACCGCCTAAACACCCGACACACGCTCAGGTAAAGGACATTCACACGAGCACCTAAACACACAGCACACGTAGGTCTATGTGCAGCCTCTTTCACAGATTAATCAAAAAATCTTCTGATTGTAGAAAAATACTTATATATTTGCGATTATAACAACCTTATAATCTAACCTAAATTTTATTATTATGTCACTATTTGATAAATTGATGGGTAATGCCACAACAGTAAAGATTGAGGACATTACAAATGAGTTTGCACCCATTTTAATTCCGGGAGAAGAAATCGAAGCAGCGTTCGTCGTATGGCGCGACAAGTGGGTATTCACAAACAAACGACTCATTCTTCTTGACATTCAAGGAATCACAGGAAGCAAGCGCGAGTACATGACCATTCCTTATCGCTCTGTAGACAGATACTGCATCGAAACCGCAGGTTCTCTTGACGACGACTGCGAAATGAAACTGTGGATTAAGGGCATGGCCGAACCACTCGTGAAAGAGTTCAAACGCAACACCGACATCAAAGGCTTGCAACGCGCACTGTCCACACACGTCTTATAGTCAACAAAACTCATAAACCACACAAACAAACGGCTAAGGAATGCACACGCAATCCTTAGCCGTTTTCATAAAAATCAACACTACACACAACAACAAACCATCCACCCACTCACCTCACTGCATCCACACGCACACAAAAAGGCACAAAAAAACAGTCCTCATAGAATCATCTCTACAAGGACTGTCAAACTAAAAAAAGGCGGTGACCTACTCTCCCACGGGTATGCAGTACCATCGGCGCGCTCGGGCTTAACTTCTCTGTTCGGAATGGGAAGAGGTGGAACCCCGAGGCTATAACCACCTAAATAACAATATTAAAACATATAACA
>JAFOXE010000055.1 GCA_017425765.1 Paraprevotella sp.
GATTCGTTAACGTAGGGTGTGATTTCCTGAGTGATAAATAGAATTTTCTTGGCCTTCATCTTTGTAACTACTTCATTTACGCTTGCAAAGATAATAAAAAAAAATGTGAATCTTGCAAATACATGCCCATGTGAAGCCTACGTTTTGCATTTATTTACTATTTATTCTTCAAAAATTTTCCTCATGTGGTATTTTATATGTTATTTTGCATGATTTTTTTAGGATAATAATAGATTATTAGTAATTCATGTACGTATGAAGGTTGTAAATACGATACAAGAACTGCGCGAAATGCTTGATGTATTGCGCAGTGAAGGCAAAAAGATAGGATTAGTTCCCACGATGGGAGCTTTGCACGAAGGTCATGCTTCGTTAGTTGAACGTAGTGTGGCAGAGAATGATGTGACGGTAGTAAGTGTTTTTTTGAACCCAACTCAGTTTAACGACCCCAAGGATTTGGAAAAATATCCTCGTACCTTAGAGGCCGATTGTGCTCTGCTTGAGTCAAAAGGAACATCTATTGTTTTTGCTCCGTCGGTGGAAGAGGTTTATCCGGAACCTGATACACGTGTGTTCAGTTATCCGCCAATTGATACGGTTATGGAGGGTGCTTTCCGTCCGGGTCATTTCAATGGTGTGTGTCAGATAGTAAGTAAGTTGTTCGACATGGTGCAACCACATTGTGCATATTTCGGTGAGAAAGATTTTCAACAAATAGCAGTTATCCGTGCCATGGTCAAGGATATGAAATTTGATTTGGAAATCATTCCTTGTCCCGTGATACGCGAAGAGAGTGGATTGGCCATGAGTAGCCGTAATACACTGCTTACCGACGATGAGCGAACTATCGCAGCTCATATCTCACGCGTATTGTTCGAAAGCGTAGAGTTGTCATCTTCGCACACTGTGGCCGAAACACATAGGTTTGTAGAGGATAGCTTGAATGTCATAGAAGGATTAAAGGTACAGTATTTTTCCATCGTCGACGGCATTTCATTACAAGATGTGGCTGATTGGAACGATAGCGACTTTATCGTGGGATGTATTACCGTATTTTGCGGTGCCACGCCTATCCGTTTGATTGACCATGTGAAATATAAAGGATAATAACGTAGGTAAATATAAAGTTATACGATATGATGATTGAAGTACTGAAGTCGAAATTGCATTGTGTACGCGTTACTGAGGCAAATCTCAACTATATGGGCAGTATTACCATTGACGAGGATTTGTTGGATGCGGCCAATATGATTCCGGGCGAGAAGGTGCAGGTTGTAGACAATAACAATGGCGAACGCTTTGAAACGTACATCATCAAGGGGGAACGTGGTTCTGGTTGTGTGTGCTTGAATGGTGCGGCAGCCCGTAAGGTGCAAGTCGGTGATATTTGTATTATCATTTCGTACGCCTTGATGGATTTCGAGGAGGCCAAAACCTTTAAGCCTACTGTTGTATTTCCCGATCCGAATACCAACATAGTTCCTTCCGTAGCCGACTAAGCTAAAAACACACCATGGTGTATAGGGGCACTACATGCTCGTGTAGATACCTATTAGATGCAGGCGACGTGAGTTTGAGATGCTCATCTGTTTTACAATACATCTGCAGGACTAAATAATTATAGCAGCACAGCATAAATATGTTGTGCTGTTTTTATATATAATAAGGTGATGTGATGTGGTTGTGTCAATGAGCAAAGGCGCTTATTTCTTTGAACATATCTATAAAATAATCCGTGCATGTAGGGTTGCTACATGCACGGATTATTTTATTTCCTGCGAGGATTCTTATCTTATTTCTCGCACAACTCAGTCAAAATACCACAAGTAGATTTCGGGTGTAAGAAGGCGATTTGCAAACCTTCGGCTCCCTTTCTGGGTGCAGAGTCAATTAGGCGGATGCCCTTTTCGTCGCATTCGGCCAATGCATTAGCCACACCGTCTTCAATGGCAAATGCGATGTGGTGAATACCACGACCACCATTTTCCAAATACTTGGCGATGGTGCTATCGGGGCTTGTAGCCTCAAGCAATTCAATTTTTACTTCGCCAACTTTCAAGAAAGCGGTTTTTACCTTTTGGTCAGCCACTTCTTCTATGTTGTAGCATTTCAAACCCAATACGTTTTCGTAGTATGGCAGTGCCTCTTCAATGCTTTTTACGGCAATACCTAAATGCTCGATGTGAGAAATTTTCATCTTTGTTCGTTTTTATAGTTATTAGTCTTGTTTGTACAAGGTGAATATCTAGTACAAATTTATGTTATTTGAACGATACAACGAAATTTTTTCTCCTTTTTCTCGAAACTCCATCTTTATAGTTCAATGAGGAAACGTGCATTTATTTGTCTTCCTGTCAAGTAGTTGGGCACGGCATATTGTTGATTACTGATGTCTGTTACCCAGTAGTAAGAACTTACGTTGTTTAATCCTAATACATTAAAGCAGTCAACTCCCAACCATACATTACGTACATATTTTACTAATTTTCGTTGGTTGTGTTTGTCTTCGTTGTTCAGCAAACGATAGTTCATACCGATGTCTACACGGCGGTAGGCCGGTGCTCTGAACACTTGTTGCTCGAGCCCGCTGTGAGGGGGACCAAAAGGTAATCCATCGGCAAAGCTGGCCTTCAGGCTCATCTTCCATTTATTGCTTCCGGGGAAGAAATCGGTAAAGAAAAGATTTACATTGTATCGTTGGTCGGTAGGTTGGGGCAGCGACTTACCATTAATCTTTTGCTGAGCTTTCATCAAGCTGAGGCTTATCCACGAGTCGGTTCCTTCTACAAATTCTCCAAACAGTTTCATGTCAATACCGGCCACATATCCGTCGGCTATGTTGTTGCCATAGTACACGATTTTTACGTTGTCCACGTTGTATGGATTGATGTCGCTTTGCGCCTTGTAATAAAGTTCTGTCGAGAACTTAAATGGGCGATTCCTCATGCGAAACTTATATTCACCACCCAATACAAAGTGTATAGAACGTTGCGATTTAATGTCTTTGTTGAGCGTCACACGGGTAGAACCATTAAGAGTGGTGGTGTCGCGTAGTTCTTTGTAGAATGGCGATTGGTAGTACAAACCAGTAGCAAATCGAAAGGTAAAGTTTTCGTTAAACTCGGGGATGAAACCAATGGATGCACGCGGGCTGAACAAAAATTCCTTGTTCCAACTCCAATAACTCATGCGGGCGCCATAGTTCAACGAGAAGATGCCATGTTTATTGGTAAAACGCCATGTGTCTTGTGCATAAAGTTCCATGCGATTGCTTGATATGCTATGCTTGGATTTTAGATTGTAAATCAAAATCAAACTATCTGTCAAGTGGGGTAGAGAATATCCCGAGGAATCGCGCATTTCCCATTCGCGTGCATTTTCTTCAATCTTCTCGTGTCGCCAATTTATGCCGGCTTGTATGTGATGACTTTTGGCCTTATGGTTAAACTGCAATTTATAACTCTTTACGTTGGTAGTGAGGTAGTTGCGTGCATGTTCCATATATGTGCCTACGCCTAATTGCTCGCTGTTGTTTGTTTCGTCCAACCAGTATTCGCCTTGTATGTCGTAGGTTTCTTGTTCTTGTGTGGTGAAGGCTGAGCCTAATAAACTCAATGAGGTTCGGTCGTTAAAGTGGTGTGTCAGATTAAGAGTTCCAAATACGGTGTGGAACATATCTTTTTCTTGTCCGTCAAAATAAACGCGAAAAGATTTTACGTCGTACATGGTACCGAATTTTGTTTCTCGGTCGGTTGGAGTGAAGTCGTACTTGTTTTTCGATACATATCCAATGAAGTCCAGCGTCCAACGCTTGTTAGGCTTCCAACTCATGTATGTTTGATAGTCTAGAAAACTTGGGTTGTATTCTCCTTTTGTTTCCAACGAGCCAAGTAAGTATTCGTTTGTCTTGTAGCGTAATCCGTTCGAGATGCTGAATGTTGATTTAGAAAATCCCACGTAGGCACTACCGCCTAACAGGCTTCCTGCCACGTTGGCTTCAAATTGTTTCGGTCGACGATAGGTGATGTCCAGTACCGACGACATTTTATCACCGTATTTTGCTTCAAAACCACCTGACGAGAAGGATATGTTTTCCACCATATCGCTGTTGATAACACTCAAGCCCTCTTGCTGTCCAGAACTAATTAATAATGGGCGATACACCTCTACTCCGTTGATGTATACACTGTTTTCGTCAAAGCTACCTCCTCGTACGTTATATTGCGAGCTGAGTTCGTTGTGTGTGCTCACTCCGGCTTGTGTAGCCACTAATTCCTCCACCGCATTTCCGGTGGTCGAGGGCAAGCGCTTCAAATCATCAGTATTTAGGCGTTGTGTGGAGCCCATTTGGCGTTGCACTTCTTTTACGGTTACTTCACCCAATTCAAGATTTAGGGGCTTCATCACGATGTTCAGCGTAAGGCTTCCTTTAGGCTTTTTCAACACCTTTCTGCGCTTTTCATAACCCATCAATGAGTAAGTTACTACCGCACTATCACCGGCTTCAAATTCAAAGTCGTAACGTCCGTTTATGTTGGTTGTAGTTCCAATGGCTTGATTTTCAAGTTTTACCACTACCATCATTAGCGGATTTTGTTCGTCGTCAAGTACACGTCCCGACAGTTTTACCTTGTTCTGCGCCATGGAGTTTAGCGCAGCAAGAAAAAACAATATGCTTAAAGCCCAAGGGGCGAAATGTTCGTTTCTTTTCACTCTATATTAGATTATACTTTTTTATAACGTAGAAAAATGGTTTATGGTATGTGCACCTCGTTTTTTATTTTGCGCATTTCTTGCTTCGATATGCTTTTGAGAGAAATCCGTTATGTTTGGCACCTTCATACTTCTGCATCTCGTTTTTTTTGTCTAAGTTTGCGGAGGAAACAAACAGACTTGAAAATGGAAAAATTTAGTGAACTAATCAAAATACGACGCAGCATGCGCAAGTTTACCGAACAAGAACTCTCGCAAGACGATGTGGTGACGCTGTTGCGTGCAGCTCTGATGGCACCCTCTTCCAAGGGAACACATGCATGGGAATTTGTGGTGGTGGACAACAAAGAACTACTGCAAAAACTATCGGAATGTAAGGAACGAGGTGCCGAATTAGTGGCCGGAGCACCATTGGCTGTGGTGGTTTTGGCCGACCCCTCGGTGAGCGATGTTTGGGTAGAAGATGCTTCTGTGGCCACCACCTTGATGCTGTTACAAGCTGAGGATTTGGGCTTAGGCGCATGTTGGGTGCAAGTGCGTAATCGCACCATGGCAGATGGAAAACCTGCAGAGGAAATGGTACGTATGGCGCTTCATATTCCGGAACACCTTCGAGTATTATCCATCGTAGCAGTGGGGCACAAAGGTATGGAACGTAAACCTTTTGACGAGAGCCGACTATTGTGGGAAAAAGTTCACTTCAACTTGTTCGAAACTCCCGAGGAATGAATATTGTTTTAATAGGTGCTGGTCGTTTGGCTACTTGCATGGGTAAAGCTTTAAAGAAGGGTGGCCATACGATACAACAAGTATATAGTCGTACGGAGAGTTCGGCAAAGAAATTGGCCGAGGCATTGGAGTGTGACTATACGATTCAATGCGAGGATATTACCACCCGAGCAGAATTATATGTAGTGGCTGTGAAGGACGATGTGTTGCCTGAACTCTTGCCACAAGTGGTGCAAGGAAGGGAAGAAACTTTGTTCGTTCACACGGCAGGAAGTGTACCTCTTTCTGTGTTTGAGCAGAGTGGGGCACAACGTTTTGGGGTGTTCTATCCGATGCAAACCTTTTCGCTTGAAAGGGAATTGAGCTTTTCGCAAATTCCCATTTTTGTTGAGGCTAATTTAGAGTCAGATGTTGAGAAACTTAGAACTCTTGGCTCATCGTTGAGTCAAAAGGTGTATGTGTTGCCTTCAGAAGGGCGTAGACGTCTGCATCTGGCAGCCGTCTTTGCGTGCAATTTTGTCAATCATTGTTATGCCCGTGCCGAGCAGATATTGGCCGAAGAAAATCTTCCTTTTGATGTAATGTTATCGTTGGTGGACGAAACTGCGGCCAAGGTGCACGAACTATCGCCACGCAAGGCACAGACCGGACCGGCTGTCCGTCAAGACCATAGTGTTATGAACAAACATTTGGCTTTACTTCAGGAACACGAGGAAATGGTGCGAGAATATAAACTGCTTAGTGAGGGTATCGGCGATTTAGCCGGACAGTTGTGACACAGTCCGAAGATAGTGTTTATATACGAAACATATGTAAGAAAATACATAACAACAAGAACATGATAAACTACGATTTAACGCAGATAAGAGCCATAGTATTCGACGTAGATGGTGTATTAAGTGCTGAAACCATTGTGTTGCATCCGGGGGGTGAACCGATGCGCACGGTCAACATAAAGGATGGATATGCCATTCAATTAGCAGTGAAGATGGGTTTACACATAGCCATCATCACCGGCGGAAAGACTGAATCTGTGCGCAAGCGCTACGAAGGATTGGGAGTGCCCGATGTGTACATGGGCTGCTCTGTGAAGATTACAACCTATGAGGAATTCTTGAAGAAGTACAACTTAAATGATAACGAGGTTCTTTACATGGGCGATGACATTCCCGACTATGAGATTATGCAGCGTTGCGGTTGTCCATGTTGCCCATCGGATGCAGTACCTGAAATCAAAGCCCTTTCGCGTTATGTTTCGCATCGTGCCGGTGGACAAGGATGTGGTCGTGACGTTATTGAGCAGGTGCTTCGTGCAAAAGGAATGTGGTTAAAGGATAAGAAAGCTTTCGGGTGGTAACCTTTTGGAATTCATTTTAGTATAAGGAGAAGAAAAGATGCTTGACAACTTAAAGTCATATCGTATTATTTTAGCTAGCAACTCACCACGCCGCCAAGAACTTTTGGCCGGATTGGGGCTTTCGTTTACCGTAAAAGTGTTGCCGGATATAGACGAAAGTTATCCCGAGAATTTGCAGCGAGATGAGATTCCCCAATACATTTCCCGTTCAAAAGCCAATGCTTATCGCAGCATCATGCAAGAACAAGACCTAATCATTACAGCCGACACAATTGTATGGGTAGAGGGTGAGGTGTTGGGTAAGCCTAAGAATCAATCCGAGGCAATGGAAATGCTACGTAAACTTTCGGGGCGTACTCACCAAGTGGTAACCGGTGTAACCCTTACAACAAAAGACAAACAGACGAGTTTTGCAACGGTGAGTGACGTCGCCTTTACGCAATTAGATGAAGACGAAATTCAATACTATGTTGAACACTATCGTCCTATGGATAAGGCTGGTGCCTACGGAGTTCAAGAGTGGATTGGTTTTGTGGGAGTGGAAAGTTTGTCGGGTTCTTATTTCAATGTGATGGGTTTGCCCGTGCAACGATTGTATCATGAACTTAAAAAAATGTAAAAACAATGTATTTCGTCCTAAAACACCGCGCAAACAGCAATGAAAGAAGTACGTGTACAATAAGTTTTACTATATTTGCAATCAAATAACTTTATCGATATGAAAATAAATAAACGCATATTTAGTGGGAGTTTGTGTGCTGTTATTGCTGTTCTTTTGCTTGCATCGTGTGAGGAGGAGAAACACATTTCGCATGTGCCCACATTTGAGGGGTTTCAAGTGTATGTGGTGAAGGATAAAAAACTTACCGTTGATAAACCAAGTAGTGGCGACTCCATTGTGGTAGAGGCTGTGCAGTCGCAGTTAGGAAGTTTATTGTACAAGGCAATTTATAAGTGGGGTATTGTGTTTCGCCCACAAGGAGCAGATGCCGTGCTTGATACCACCATTACAAAGAAGGTAGTTTATGATTCAAATCCTGTTAACCCAAGGGTAGGGCTCCGTTTACCCAACGTCGGACCGGGATATGCTTCCGTTTCTTTTGAAGCGGAATATAGTTATTCGGCTACTGGCGAGATGGTTTCATCAGGTGGAAACTATAATGACCCAAATACAGGACGATATGGTCAGATTACGATGGTGAACTCCAGTCAACTGTATGGCGTATGCCGAGGTCGTGCCTCTGTAACCGTATATCCTTAATATAAAGTATATATCGACTTCTGAAGCATTAGAGGTCGATATATTTTTATGCACAGACTTTTAATATAAACATAACAACCTTAACACATTATGATGAAAAACATGCTACAAGTACGTTTAGTATTCCTTCTTTCGTGGTTGGCACTTTTAGGCAGTTGTGCGACGAAGCAAACTGTGATGATAGATGGTGCCGGTTTAGGCTTGACGCCCAACACAGGCGAAAACCAATCTGCATTGATGCAAAAAGCTATTGACTCCATTCGCTCAGTAGTGGCTGACGATGTGGAGATTGTGTTTAATTTGCCCGAAGGTCGTTATGACTTCTATCCAACCGATGCCGCTCAGCGCGAGTATTACATTTCTAATCACGACCAAACCAATCCGAAGATAGTAGGACTACCATTTGAGGATTTCAAGAACTTTACGTTCAACGGCAATGGAGCGCAACTTGTATTCCATGGTCGAATGTTGCCTATGTCGGTTTTGCGTTCCACGAACGTCACCCTAAAGAACTTTAGTATAGATTTTGAAAATCCCCACATCAGTCAAGTGGAGATTGTTGCTAATGACACCGAAAAGGGTATCAGCTTCAAACCGGCACCTTGGGTTAAATATCGTATTACCGAGGCCGGTATGTTCGAGGTATATGGCGAGGGTTGGTCGCAATGTCCGCAGTGGGGCATCGCATTCGATGGCGCTACACGTCACATTGTTTATACCACCAGCGACGTACATTGTCCTATCTCAAATGTACAAGATTTAGGTGATGGTATTCTTTTGGCACCCAATTGGAAGGATGCTCGTTTGAAGCCCGGAACTGTTATGGCTTTGCGTGGATGGGGACGCCCTACACCTGGCATATTCTTGTCGCACAATGAAGGTACCAAGATATTAAACGTGAAGGTGCATTATAGTGAAGGTATGGCATTGCTTGCCCAATTGTGTGAAGATATTACATTAGATGGTTTTGGCGTGTGTTTGAAAGGCGACGACGATCCGCGTTATTTTACTTCACAAGCCGATGCCACTCACTTCTCAGGGTGTAAGGGTAAAATTATTTCAATCAATGGCCTTTACGAGGGCATGATGGATGATGCAATCAACGTACACGGCACATATTTGAAGGTGGTGAAACGTGTAGATGACTATACATTAGAGGGTAAATATATGCACGGTCAGGCATGGGGCTTTGATTGGGGTTATCCCGGTGATCGCGTACAATTCGTCCGTTCTCAAACCATGGAGTTAATAGGAGAGGAAAACGAAGTGGTATCTATTGAGCCGGTGGATAAACCTACAGTACATGGTGCTTCCACCTTCCGTATTCGCTTTAAGCAACCCGTAGCAGATGAGATTACCGCACAAAAAGGTTACGGAATCGAGAATTTGACTTGGACTCCAGAGGTGTATTTCGCCCACAATACGATTCGCAACAACCGAGCCCGTGGTGCATTGTTCAGTACACCTCAGCCTGTTGTGGTGGAGGAAAATTTATTCGACCACACCTCCGGATGTGCGATACTTCTTTGTGGTGATTGCAACGGATGGTATGAAACCGGTGCTTGCCGCGACGTGGTAATTCGTAAAAACCGTTTTATAAATGCTCTGACCAGCCAGTTCCAATTTACCAATGCCGTCATCTCTATCTACCCTGAAATACCGAATCTCAACGACCAAGAGGCTCTGTTCCATGGTGGTAAGGACAACGCCATTCGCATTGTAGACAATGTGTTTGAAACATTCGATGCTCCGATTCTTTATGCTAAGTCGGTGGATGGTTTGTTGTTTGAAGGTAATGACATTATTCAAAACACCGACTTCAAGCCGATGCATTGGAATCGTTATCGTTTCTTTTTGCAGAGAGTGAAGAATGTGAAGATTGAGGGGGTACTAGTGGATAGATTGAACATTTTGCCCGATGTAAAATTAGTTCCGGTCAACCAATAATCTACACGATAAAATCCTTAAATAACGGCTGAGCCTCATTACGATGCTCGGCCGTTTTGTATTTTGTAATAGTGTCGTACTTGTGAATACGCTGTTTTCTCACTACTTTTGTGCTCATGAAGAAGATACTATTTGTTTGTTTGGGTAACATTTGCCGTTCGTGTACGGCCGAGGAAGTAATGCGTCAGTTGGTGCGTAAGGCAGGCTTAGATAAGGACTTTATATTAGATTCTGCCGGTCTATGTGATTATCATAGGGGTGAGCAAGCCGACCCGCGTATGCGTGCTCATGCCGCACGTCGTGGCTATCACATTACGCACTTTTCTCGTCCGGTGTGCTATAATGATTTTTTTGATTTTGATTTGATATTGGGTATGGACGATCGCAATATGGATCGTTTACGCCAGCTCGCACCAAGTCTTGAAACCGAGCAAAAGATTAAACGAATGACCGATTTCTGTAAGGTGATGGCGGTAGATTATGTGCCAGACCCATATTATGGTGGCGATGCCGGTTTTGAGCAAGTTATAGATATTTTAGAAGACGCTTGCTCTGGTTTGTTGGAGCATATATGCAAGCCCGAATGAGGCTTGCATATATGTTTATTAAAGTTCTTATTTGTGCATATTCCACATCTGGCTAAAGTCCTTTGCCAGCCCGCCTTCACTAGTTTCTTTGTAGAGTGAAGGCAAATCGTGTCCGGTTTTCTTCATTACTTCCACCACCTTGTCGAACGACACGCGGTGCATACCATCCGTAAACATTGCATACGAGTTGGCATCCATGGCACGTGCTGCTGCATACGCGTTACGTTCTATGCACGGAATTTGCACAAGTCCGCATACAGGATCGCAGGTCAATCCCAAGTGATGTTCCAATCCCATTTCTGCTGCATATTCTATTTGCGCCGGTGTACCGCCAAATAGTTGGTTAGCCGCTGCTGCGGCCATGGCACAAGCTACACCCACTTCGCCTTGACATCCTACTTCTGCGCCCGATATCGATGCGTTTTTCTTCACAATGTTGCCAAAAAGGCCGGCTGTTCCTAAGGCGCGAATGATGCGCGTATCACTCAGCTCTCTCGATTTGTATAAATGATAAAGTACACCCGGTAAAACTCCGCACGAGCCACAAGTGGGTGCCGTCACGATTTCACCGCCGGCAGCATTCTCTTCGCTTACAGCTAGCGTGTAGGCAAAGATGAGGCCTCGTGTTTTCATAGAACGTTGATAGCCTTCGGCACGCACATAGTATGAGGCCGCCTTTCTTCGTAGGTTAAGTGGTCCGGGCAACACTTCTTCTTGCTCCAAACCTCGTTCCACAGCTGCTTTCATTGTGTTCCACACCTCGGCCAGATAATCCCAAATATCAGGGTCTTCACATTCTTTTACGTACTCCCAATAGTTTTTGCCTGTGCTGATGCACCAGTTCAAGATTTCGGATGACGAATTCATGGGGTAGATTTCATCAAACTCCATTGGCGGTACACCTTCTTCGGCCAAGGCACCACCGCCTACGCTGAACACAATCCATTCGTCCACCACTTGCTCATTAGGTGCAATAGCTTTGAATTTCATACCGTTGGGGTGGAAAGGGAGAAAGGTTTTTGGTTCCCAGAGAATTGTAGTTTTTTCTTCGGTCAATATATCCAATATGGCGCGGTCTGTCATGTGCCCTTTTCCTGTGGCTGCCAGACTACCGTATAGAGTTACTTCAAACGTGAGAGCCGGATCGGAATGTTTTTTCAAGAACTTTTCTGCGGCCTTGCGGGGTCCCATTGTATGACTGC
>JAFOXE010000006.1 GCA_017425765.1 Paraprevotella sp.
TCGAACACAGAATGAAACGCCTGAAGTTTTCCGCCTTCCTCGAAGTGCGGCTTTATTTTATCAAGATAATTTCTTAACGCTTTCATTATTATAATATAATATTATGTATACGTACTCTGTATATCTGATTATGCCATCTCCTTACGAAGCATATCCAAGCCTTCGCGTACAATACGTTGTACCTCTAACTTAGAAGAGTCCACAAACTCGCATAATGCAAAATCTTCAGGAGCAACCTCATAGATTCCCAATGCTTCCATGCGGTCAATATCACCTGTTATAATCGCTTTTACCAATTCAGCAGGATAGATATCCATAGGGAATACACGATCATATTCATTACTCATAATCATGTGGCGTTCACCACCCTTGATACGAGCGTCGATCACATATTCTTTCTTACCACAGCATAACCAGCTAAAATAAGAACGGCTAGTTGAGAATTGGTTGAAACGTGGCATAATCCAACCCAACATTTCATGAACATCGTCACCTTCAGGAATTACATTGATTTCAGTAGAATGAGCGCCCAAGAAATCTTGACATGAGGACTTCCTTCCGGTCATCACGTTACCGTTGATGATACGCAAACTCTTGCCCTCAATTAGACGACCATCTACGATACCACCAATCTGCTGACCAACCTTCACAACACTATAAGCAGGATTCTTCACCTCTGAGCCGGCTACAGCAATAGTTCTTGTTAAGTCAACTTGACCTTTGTTAAATAAACGTCCAATGAAGATTACTTCTTCTGCACCTAATGTCCATACGATTTCGCCTTTATTGATTGGAGAAACATGGTTAATTTGAACACCGACATTGCCGGCAGGTGCTGCACCCTCAAAAACGGTAATAGTAACATTCTTTACATCTTTCAGTACAGTTGAAGTTTGCTTTGAACTTATGCCAAGATGAGTTGGTGCCAACTTTGCCAATGCATTCAAACCGGTTTGGAAATCGGTTTCTTGACCATTCAATACATACTCAAAATCGGCAGCAAGAGGCATGCTATTGAATGCCGACACAAAGATTGCTTTTGGCATATCTTCCGGACAAGCCACTACATCGTAAGGACGTTGCTTAAAGAATGCGAACATTCCGGACTCCAACAATGCAGTTTTTACAGCCTCTGTCGTCATGGTCTCAACATTCTTCTTACCGAAGTCAACAAACTTTTGCTCCTTTGCGGCATCGGCTTTCACCTGCACGCTAAGCAACTTACGACGTTCCCCTCTTTCCACCAACGATACAACACCGCTAACGGGAGACACGAACTTCACTTCAGGATGATTCTTGTCCACAAACAAGGCATCCCCGGCCTTCACCACATCATTCTCCTTTACGACCACCTTCGGCTTAACGCCCAAGAAGTCGTCAGGAATCAAAGCATAGGTATCCGAGTTTTTAATCTCGAACATTTCCTTTGCAGCTTTTCCTTTAAGGTTAATGTCTAGGCCTTTACGTAATTTGATTACTTTTGCCATATATTTTGATTATAAAACGGTTTTAATTAAAACACGGCAAAAATACATAAAAATAAAGACAACATGAAGCAAATGTCGAAAGAAAATCGTAATTTTGTGAAAAGAATTTGTTTTTAGGACCATCGAAAGGCTAAAGCACATAACACGTTATCTGGTAGGACTTGTATTAGGGTTCTACCTTGTTGTAATTACACTGCTGAATATTCCAGCTGTGCAAACCTTTGTGGCCGACCATATTGGACGTGTTTTGAGTAGACAATTCGAGACACACGTTACCATCGGTAATATCAATTTAGGTCTACTTAACCGCATTATTATTGAAAATATCTCAATACAAGATCAGCATAGTGATACTTTATTCAATGCAGCACGAATGTCGGCAAAGATGCAGGTTTTGCCCCTTGCACACGGCAAAATTGTAATCGACAATGTACAATTGTTCGGCTTTAATGTAAACTTATACCAAAAAAATGCCGAAGAAGCAGCTAATTACAAATTTATTCTTGACAAATTCGCCTCAAACGACACTACAAAATCGAGACTTGATTTACGCATAAACTCCTTATTGGTACGTCGCGGAAAGATTAAACATCATCTTTATTTCAAACCTAAAACGCCAGGACGTTTCAATATCAATCATCTTGATTTACAACAAATCAGCTTAACAGCATCATTAAAAGCCTTTTCACCCGATTCGATGAATTTCTCGTTAAAAAAACTGAGTTTTAAGGAACAATCCGGGTTGTCTCTAAAAAAAATGGCGATGAAGTTCACGGCAAATACCGAACGTGCCATTCTTAAAGATCTTGAAATAAATTTACCTAAGAGTTCGTTCCATATCAACCTAGTTGAAGCAAACTACGAAGGAAGACCTACAAAAGAAAATATTAACACATGGTTTAGAACACTTCATTTCAACGGTTTCATAACCCCCTCACACATAACCCTTTCTGATTTTTCGAGTATTCTGCCTATTTTTAACCATGTCAACGATGCATTATACTATCAAGGTGAAATCAATGGATTGCCCCACCAAATCTGGTTGCACGATTTTCGCATGTTCAGCCGAAACAGGAGTGTAAACCTCTTCGCCGACTTTTGTGCCGACTTCACACATACGACAACTGCCACACCCACCCTCATGGCTAACGTAAAAGATTTTAGTCTAAAATCTTTTGCTCACGATTTCATTACAAACAACCCCACGGGACACCAACAACAAATTCACACTGTAATAAAAAAACTTGGTGATATAAACTTCCAAGGCAAAGCAACCTACAAGAAAGATGATCTTCATGCCGACGGAATCTTACATACACAAATTGGCGATTTGAAGATAAACGGAAATCTTCTTGACAAGAATGAGATTGATGCCACCATTTCGTCTTCCCAACTACAAATGAACAAGTTGCTTGCTGACGATCCCAAAAACATGCCTTTGCAGAGTATAACCTTTGATTTAAGTCTTAAAGGAAAACTAATTGAAGATAAGCATCCTAACATCTATGCAAAAGGCAACATCAAAGAACTTACATTTAAGGAACATCGTTATCAAAACATATACATTGATTTACGTCACCGAGCACAGGGCTTTGAGGGTAAGGTGAAAATTGATGATCCACACGGCGCCATTAGCCTTGCCGGCATACTTAATCTTAAATCCACAATACCTTATGCAAAACTTGATATTAAGGTTAAAGATTTCAACCCACATGCTTTGAATCTTATTTCCGAACACGACAGCACAACGTTTTCTGCTCATATAACAACCGATTTAACCGACAATTTCCCCAATAAGATAAAAGGAGAATTGTTGATTAAAGATTTCAGCATGACCTCACCAGACGGGTACTATTCTATTAACGACATTGCCATTACTTCACATTCCGACGACAACAAGCAACAACTCACTCTACAAAGCGACTTCATACAAATGCAGGCCGATGGAAAATTCAATTATACAACTCTTCCTGCCACCATCAAAAAAATAGGACACAAATACCTACCCTCCGTATTCTCGGCACCTCAAAACCCACGTACCACCACCGACAGCTTAAACTTCTTGGTACGCGTATTAAACACCGACCCTCTTCAAAAAGTTGCTTGTCTTCCGTTATACATCCCTGAACCGGGACAAATAGAGGGTAAAATTATCGGAAGTTCCGACAAAATTGAGTTCACGGGTTATATCCCCGAAGTGGAATACGACAATGAACTATTGCGAGAAATTGCTTTACATTGCCACAGCTACCAAAACGACATACA
>JAFOXE010000056.1 GCA_017425765.1 Paraprevotella sp.
CTGCAGCTTAAACTGCAAAATTACTCAATCAATTTCAAATCAAAAAAATCAAAGACCACTTATAAGTAATTAAATATTAATACAATAGAACTGATTGAACAAAAAATGTCGCACCAGTAGTAATGTTCTAAATCAAGACACAAAAAAGACGTGAAGCCCTGCACTGTCGCTCGCTTCACGGTTAGAGGCTCCTGAGAATTGCCCATCGTAGTCGAAACGAGCAACGCCGAAGCCCCACGCCGATATGTATATCATACACCTCCAAGTGCCAGTACTGAAACCACTGGTGTAAGGATACACCTATGGCTGTACAGCAAATGAAGGGCATGTATAAACATACCCAAGGGACATCTACGTTGCTTTGTTTTTGACCACGATTGAAATTTTCTCAGGATTTCTAACCGTCAAAACCAAAGCGTAGTAAACGCCTTTATCTATGTCTGTCCCCACCCGAAACGACCGGTAAACCAGCCCGATTCGGCGTGGGTCCATGCAAATTTATAAAAGTTTTGGCATACAGACAATGTTTTTGAAGGAAAGATATTCAATTATAACAAAAAGGAACTTGGTGCGCTTATCCTTTGTCTACACTTACAGCAGGGAATCAAGGAAACCGTAAACGTTAGCAGCAGGGCAAGAGAAAAGGTGTAAATTTTTTCAGCTAATGAAGCATAAAAACGTCTACTTAAATCTCTGGGAAAGACAGGTGTTCTGACGGCCGATTTTTACATCACGATGTAAATGGATTTACATTTCTATGTAAACGCACTTACATCACTATGTAAATCCATTTACACTTAAGGGTAAATCTGTTTACAATTCTATATAATGACTTTGTAAATGCAAAACGTTGTGTTTTTGCACTTTATGTGTATTGTATTCTAGCTAACAACTGATGTTTTTTGGCGAATTGTATGTGATTGGGTGGAGGGATAAGAAAAGAACACACATTCGTACATCATCAGCGATTGACCTGTTTTTCTATGCTACAAAAAGTTTGCGTACCAGTTTACTTACACTACAGTACCAAACGGCTGATACTCCAGTACCAAGCAGCTGGTACTGCAGTACCAGTTGTTATACACCAAAGTTGGTACTGAAATGCTTTGTCTTTCCCTTGACAATACATTGTCATAGGGAAGGGTGTCTTTTGTCAAATCTTTTTACTTTTATTTTTGCCTTGTTTCGGAGGTTTTGAACGGGGAAAATGGTAGAAAATGCTATAAAAAGCCAATAACCCCCAAAAACAAGGTTTCCAGTTGGGAAAAAATAATTCTCCAACTGGAAACATATTTTTTTCCAACTGGGCGCTTTTTTCCGCCCAACTGGCATTTATCTCTTTGCTGTATTCTTGTTGGTATGTGAACGACTAACTATTTTGTAAAGAACATTTACTTGATGTTTGAGTTGTTCCTATCAGGAGAAAAGCTGTTATTGTCTCCACAATTCCAGCAACGGTCACTTCACCTTTTTGCCGTTTACCTTTACATTTTTCAATGTGAAGTTTTCCACATAATCCACATGAATCTCGGGCCTGTCCGATGCCGTCACCTCAATGTCTTTGAAGGTGAAGTCCTTGAGACTGTATTGGTCAAGTGCCTTCTGCACATCAAATAACACTTTGCAGTTGAGGTTGATGTTGCTCAGAACCACGTTGGATGAGCGCGAGTAGGGCATATCCTTGCGTCCTTTCAGGTCGAAGAACTGCGTCCAAGGCTTCACATAAAGCATGCTATGCACATTGCCCCGTATGCCCTCCACGGTAATGTACTCGTAATTCTGCTCGGTATCTGGACGCATCTTGAGCCACAACATTCGGGCTGCATTCTTTACCTCACAATTGCGCAACACGATGTTATAGTTATGCAGTGACTCGCTGCCACAAGTGAGCATGCTATGACAGAACCCATAAGTACAGTCCTCGATGATGATGTTGCGGTTCTCGCCATTATTCACGGTGTCTTTGTGTGCCCAGGGACCTTTTCCGCCTTTCAACGCTATGGCATCGTCATTGACAGAAAAGTAGCAACCGTTAATCTGCACATCAGTACACACATCAATATCAATAGCATCGCTGCTGGGCGCCGGTACTGGTGCAGAGGGGGCAAAAATATGGAGTCCCGATACCTTCACTCGGTTGCACTGATAAAGATGCGTGGTCCAGAAGGGCGAGTTCATAAGGCGCACGCCCTCAAGCCGCACATCGTCGCAGCCCTGAACAAACACCAGTCGCGGACGCATCTCATCAAGATTGGTGCATTGGCTGTTGTACTTGCGGCGAATCCAAAATTGTTTCCAATAACGCAAGCCGTTTCCGTTGATGGAACCTTCTCCCGAGAGCGTGAAGCCATCGCAACCGATTGCATTTACCAAGGCGGCAAAATACTTGAGGTTCTGCCCCTCCATTCGTGTATCGATGAGCTTGAAGTCGCCTATGAAATCGCTACCCTTAAGCACTGCATTTTTTTGTAGATGCAAATGTGTACCAGGTTTGAAGAAAAGCGAACCACTAAGGAAAGTTCCTTTGGGAATCACCACCACACCACCGCCATTTTCCGCCGCCTTGTCAATCACTGCCTGTATCTGCACAGTCTGCAGCAGAGTGCTGTCCTGTTTCACACCATGGTCTGTGATTACGTATTGCTTGCCCAGCGAATTCACATCCACGCAACTGGCTTTGGCAAACCATTCGGACACAGCCGTACCATCAGGCCACTTGTCCTTTGCGTTGACATACATGCTGCATAAAAGCAGAAAAAGAACCGATATTATGTACTTTCTCATCATCTTTCACACTTATCCTCTACGGCATGAAAAGCTTTGTGCTGAGATAACGTTCACCTGTGTCGGGCAGGAGTACAACGATACGCTTGCCCTTGTTTTCGGGCCGCAGAGCCAACTGTATGGCGGCATGGACGGCAGCTCCACTGCTGATGCCCGTCAGCAA
>JAFOXE010000057.1 GCA_017425765.1 Paraprevotella sp.
GATTATGTTCTTGGTGCTGAACACTTCCGG
Organism: Paraprevotella sp.; assembly: GCA_017425765.1. Classification (GTDB taxonomy): domain Bacteria; phylum Bacteroidota; class Bacteroidia; order Bacteroidales; family Bacteroidaceae; genus Paraprevotella. The sequence goes on from JAFOXE010000057.1 coordinate 31, forward strand.
TCTTACTCTTATTCCAGTAAGTATATTGGTTTATCGTGCACAGCTCGGTGCAGCACAACCTACCGATGTTTTTATACCCATCTTATTGGCAACCTTTACCTCTACACTCGTAGGCATCATTGTAACCAGCTTGTATCAACGTATCAATTTACTGAACCGTACCATACTGCTCACCCTTGGAGGTATGTGCGTGGGCATGTCGGCCCTGGTATGGGGATTTGCTCAGATGGACAAAGAAACTATGAGTTTGTGGAGCACTTCCATAGCTAACATTCTCTTATTTGCCATTATCATCGCATTCATATTGGCCGGCGTTCGGAAACGAATAAACGTGTACGATGCATTTGTAGAAGGTGCAAAAGGTGGCTTTGAGACAGCAGTAAGAATCATCCCTTATCTCGTGGCCATTCTGGTGGCAATCGGTGTATTCCGCGCCTCAGGAGCGATGGATCTTTTGATAGGGGGTGTAGAATATATTGTAGAGGCATGTGGGGGAAATAGCGATTTTGTGAAGGCCCTACCCACAGCACTTATGAAACCTCTTAGTGGAAGCGGGGCAAGAGGAATGATGGTGGACGCGATGACAACATATGGAGCCGACTCATTTGTAGGAAGATTGAGCTGTATATTCCAAGGTTCCACCGACACCACATTCTACATACTTGCCGTGTACTTCGGCAGTGTGGCTGTTACCCGTACCCGACATGCTGTGGCATGTGGTTTGCTGGCCGATTTGGCCGGAATTTTGGCAGCCGTAGGTGTAGCTTATTTATTCTTTGGATTGTAAACCGATAATAAACGCAAATGATATGGCAGGATTGAAGTCCATAATGAAAGACACCGCTATTTATGGTTTAAGTAGCATCGTGGCTCGTTTTCTTAACTATCTGCTCGTACCACTCTATACCACGAAGTTGGCCGCCACATCAGGTGGTTATGGGGTCATCACCAATATATACGCCTATGTGGCTTTGCTCCTTGTCATTCTTACCTTTGGCATGGAAACCACTTTCTTTCGTTTTGCCAACAAAGAAGGAGAAAAACCTACCACTGTTTTCTCCACCACGCTCATTATGGTGGCCGCAGTAGCTCTTGTGTTTGTTGGACTCACGCTGGCTAATTTAGATTACATCGCCTCGTCATTGGGCTATGCAGAACATCCCGAATACATTGGCATGATGGCCGTATGCGTGGGAATCGACGCATTTCAAAGCATTCCTTTTGCATGGCTGCGCTACCAACACCGTCCCATCAAGTTTGCCGCATTAAAAACCCTCTTCATTGCGCTGAACATTCCACTCAACCTACTATATTTTGTAGCATTGCCTTACCTATACACCCTATACCCCGACACCATATCATGGATTTACGATCCGTCGGTGGGCGTAGGCTATGCTTTTGGTCTTAATCTGTTCTGCACGGCCTTCATCACATTATTCTTTATTCCTGAACTCAGCGGATTTCAATATACATTCAATCGTAATTTAGCTATACGAATGCTGAAATATTCATGGCCGATTCTTGTGTTGGGAATTGCCGGTATCCTGAACCAAACTGCCGACAAAATGATTTTTCCACTTGTGTATGGAGATCAGGCTGAGGGCGTCGTGCAATTGGGAATCTACGGAGCATCTGTGAAAATTGCCATGATTATGGCCATGATTACACAAGCCTTCCGCTATGCCTATGAACCGTTCGTATTCGGGAAGGCCAAAGAACAAGACAGTAATCAAACCTATGCATTGGCCATGAAATACTTCCTCATCTTTACGCTACTAGCCTTCTTATGTGTAGTGGGCTACCTTGATGTTCTGAAGTATTTGATAGGTAAAGATTATTGGGAAGGACTAACCGTGATACCCATTGTAATGGCAGCAGAAATCATGATGGGAGTGTACTTCAACCTATCATTTTGGTACAAACTCATCGACAAAACAATATGGGGTGCGTGGTTCTCGCTTGCCGGTTGTGCTGTACTCGTCACGGTGAATATTCTGCTGATTCCTCATTATGGTTATATGGCCTGTGCGTGGGGTGGATTTGCGGGATACGGTACGGCCATGCTACTCTCCTACTTCGTGGGACAGAAAAAATATCCTATAAATTATCCATTGAAAAGTATAGGGAAGTATGTAATGCTTGCTCTTATCTTGTTTGCCGGAATGCAGATACTACCGGTTGCATGGTCATCATGGACAAGAATTTGCATCAACACATTACTTATTCTTATCTTTGCATCCTACATTGTGAAACACGATTTCCCTTTAAGCCGGATACCGGTAATCGGGAAGTACTTTAAGTGCTAGTATTTACCTTTAATACGTAGAACCATGAACGAAAACAATCCCGTCCAACTCAGTTTGTTCGGACATTTGAAGAAGACCTTACGCAGACTCCTCAATCTACTAACCGATAAAGCCCCCGAAGCAGAAACTATCGAATCCATCAAGGCCGGTGTAGACTTTCACGGAGCCAAACTGTGGATTCTTATCCTTGCCATCTTCGTGGCATCACTAGGATTAAATACGAATTCTGCCGCTGTCATCATCGGCGCCATGCTTATCTCACCGGTAATGGGTCCCATCATAGGCATGGGTCTAGGTGTTGGCATCAACGACTTCGAATTGCTGAAACGTGCCTTCCGCAGTTTCGTGGTGGCCACGGTGTTCAGTATACTTACAGCCACACTTTATTTCTTCGTCACCCCCATTGCCGAGGCACAATCCGAGCTATTGGCTCGCACCTCGCCCACCATATACGACGTTTTGATAGCATTGTGTGGTGGTCTTGCCGGCATCATTGCGTTGTGCAGTGTTGGACAACGCAATGGTAACGTAATCCCCGGTGTGGCTATTGCTACCGCTCTTATGCCTCCACTGTGCACCACTGGCTTTGGTATTGCCACCGGCAATTGGACCTATGCCGTTGGAGCATTTTACCTATATCTTATCAACACCATTTTCATTAGTTTTGCAACATTCATCGGTGTCAACATCATGCACTTCCGCAAAAAAGTCTTCGTTGACCCGGTGCGCGGACGTAAAGTAAAACGTATCATCACGTTCATCACTATTGTAACCATATTGCCTTCTACCTATCTTACCTATAACCTGGTACTTGAAAGCATGTTTACAAAAAACGCCAAAGAATTCGTTAACCGAGAACTTTCGTTTGAAGGTACACAAACCATCTCTAAGAGCATCTCTTATGCCAAAAATAGTATTTCTGTGGTGTTGTTAGGTCAAGAAGTAACAGAAAAAGAAATCAACACCGCAAAAAACAAGCTTGCTCATTACCATTTACAAGACGTGACATTGTCCATTGTGCAAGGAAGCAAAAATGTAGACTATCAAGACCTACAAAAGATGATTCGTTCCCAAACAGAAAATCAGAATTCCACCACCAATCAAAACACTGAATTAATAGCTTCGCAACAAAAGAAAATCGAAATGTTGGAACAAGAGCTTGCACCATATCGTGCCAATTCTGACTTGGCCAAAAACCTGCAAAATGAAGTCAAGATTCTGTTCCCCGAGGTAACTGAGTTGAGTGTTTGTCGCGGTGTTACACCGGCTACATCTGATACGCTAAACGCCGACACCCTCACTGCTGTGCTGATAAACCTAAACAATGAACTAGCCAATACGGACGAGGAACGCATAAAACAATGGATACAAAGCAGACTCACCATGCCCGGCCGCGTGAAATTCTATTGGGAACACAATAACGAAACAAGCAGATAAAACCACATCAATCACTAGATATGAATAATCAAATAACGAAGAAAACAAATCATAATATTCACTTAAACACTAAAAGAAAATCTATGAGAAAAAATCTGATGATGCTCATGGCTGTATTGCTTGCTACCACAAGCAACATTAAGGCCGACGAAGGAATGTGGATGCTGAACACCATCAGCCCCAAAACAGCAGAAGTAATGAAAGGCTTAGGACTTAAGCTCACTCCAGAAGAACTATATAATCCCGATGGAACCTCTTTGAAGGACGCCGTAGTGAACTTTGGTGGCTTCTGTTCGGGTGTGGTAGTATCGCCTGAAGGACTTGTGTTCACCAACCACCACTGTGGATTCGGTGCTATTCAATCACTTTCTACACCGGAAGATGATATCTTGAAGAACGGTTTTGTGGCTAATACACGTGCAGAGGAACGTCCTGCAAAAGGCTTATTCGTGGCCTTCTTCGACCGTAGCGAGGATGTTACTTCACAAGTAAATACAGTGCTCGACTCCATCTATGCAGCACATCCCGAAGCTGTAAAGAAGTACGGTAAGAACTGGAAGAACAAACTTTATGAAGAATACATAAACAACGTATGTGCGGAAATCGCTAGCAAATATGCTCAACCCGAGAAACACATCACGGCCGAGGTGTTGCCATACTACACAGGAAATGCTTTCTATGTGTCGCTCTACAAGGAATACCACGACGTACGCCTCGTGTTCACTCCCTCACAAAGTTTGGGTAAGTTTGGTGGCGATACCGACAACTGGATGTGGCCTCGTCAAACAGCCGACTTCAGCGTGTTCCGCGTATATGCCGGTGCCGATAACGAACCTGCAGCCTACAATCCGGACAACCGTCCTTACCAACCCAAACGTTATGCCAAGGTGTCAACCAAGGGTTACAAACAAGGCGATTATTGCATGACTATTGGATATCCCGGCTCTACCGACCGTTACCTCTCTTCGTTCGGTATTGCAGAACGTGTGGATGTGGACAACATCGCACGCATCCAAGTACGTGGCGTGAAGCAAGAGGTATGGAAAAAGTGGATGAACTTCGACCGCGCCATCGGAATTAAATATGCCAGCAAATATGCCAGCAGTTCTAATTATTGGAAGAACAGCATCGGAATGAACAAAGCTATTGCCGACCTTGACGTGATTGGTGAAAAGCAGAAGTTGGAAGCAAAAGTCCAGGAGTGGATTAAACAAGATGCTGAACGCAAAGCACGTTTCGGACGTATGTTCGGCGATTTGAAGAAGGCCTACAAGCAACGCAAAGAAGCACAAACAGCATTGAGTTACTTATATGAATCATTCTTGGGCGGCGTAGAATTGTTCCGCATCACTCGTACTGCAAACTCGTTGATAAGCACCTCTGATTCACACACACGCACCTCTTTAGGAAACAGCTTGACCAAGATCTACAAAGACTATGACAACCGCGTGGATAAGGAAGCTCTGGCCGTTTTGCTTGGCAACTACGCCCAAGAGATGAACAATAAACACCTTCCCAACATCTACAACGTAATTAAGAAGCAATTTGGTGGTGATTACAAGGCTTATGCCGAAGACGTATTCAGCCGTTCTATGTTGGATGACGGGAACTATAATGCCGGTCTTTCATTGGATTCGGCACGTATAGCCAACGATGCAGCCACCATTATGGTAAACGATGTTCTACAATTGGTTAAAAGTCTGTCAAAGGAAAGCGAAAATGCCGACATCACCATTAAGGCAAATGAAAAACTTTTGTGCCAAGCCATCCTGGAGATGGAAATGGACGAACCTCACTATTCGGATGCAAACTTCTCTATGCGCCTGAGCTATGGTTTCGTGGCCGATTACACCAACGGTGGTGTTCACCACAATTATTTTACCACATCGCAAAGCCTCATCGACAAGATCGAAAACGGGAAAGAAAATCCTGACTACATGATGGAAACTGCAACCACCGAGTTGTTGAAGAAAGGCCAATGGGGCAAATATGCCGATAAAGAAACCGGCGACTTGCAATTGTGTTTCTTGACCAACAATGACATCACCGGTGGAAACTCGGGCAGTCCGATGTTCGACGGCGAGGGTAATGTAATCGGTTTGGCCTTCGACGGAAACTGGGACGCCATGAGCAGCGACATCAGCTTTACACAAAACCTGACCCGCTGCATCGGCGTGGACATTCGTTTTGTTCTTTACCTCATCGATTGTTGGGGCAAGGCTCCTCACATCATCGAGGAGTTGGGTGTGAAATAACATTCACACCACATAAAAACCACACGATGGTGTATAGACTCTCTACACCATCGTATGGTTTCATCAAGGCGAGCGTGTAGATACCCTCTACACGCTCGTGTATTTTAGAAGCCCCCGCAAAGAATTTTTCATCTTTACGGGGGCGTCTGTTCTATACTAAAGGTAGTTCCTTTTTACTTTTTTGGATATCTGCGAGCCCAACCCTCTTCAGAGAAATCTGGTTCTTCGCCCTTCAAAGGC
>JAFOXE010000058.1 GCA_017425765.1 Paraprevotella sp.
AGGCTCAGGGTCTATAGAAGTACCAATCATTACCTTCTCGGATGTAGATAGTTTCTCGGACTCTTCCTTCAAAGGCACGATAATTTCACTACCGGGCAGAATTCTCTTCACCTTTCGGGCACGTTCTACCGTTCCGTTGATATTCACCACATAGGCTTGTTTCTTCAACGCACGCTTTGAATATCCACCGGCTTGTCGAATGTAATATTTCAACTTCTGACCATCGCGCCATGCCACAGTATTCGGATACATTACGGCTCCATTGATCTTCACCGTGGTTTGCAACACCGGAATGAACAAGCGATCGCCCTCACGCATCATTATATCCGATTCGCCACCGGGATTTGCCATTGCTTCGTCCAAGTTGATACCCACACTATAGGTTGTAGACAAATCCAAATCTTCAACATTGATAGAATCTGAACTAGAACGTGTTAAACGTAGTGTGGCGTTGCGACGTGCAATTTCTTCCTGGTTCATGGTTCTGATGAGTCGAGCACCAGGAACATAAGCCGATTCCGTAAATCCTCCGGCACGTTTTACAAGATCGCTCAATCGGTCGTTCTTGGTTTGCAAAACATAACTACCTTCGAACGCGACCTCGCCTTCTATCAGTACATTTTGCTGTTCATAATATCCCGGTGAACGGCGGATGTAAATCTCATCGTATGGACGCAAAGTGAAACCAACCTCGCCGTCTACGATCAAACCATCCTTCAACGAGAAGGAGAAAATCTTTGCACGTTCCACTCCTGTGGTCTTCACTCTATTCTCAACAATTCGACGGGCTACATCCACATGAATCATTGAGGCTTCATCTTTCAAGCCTCCAGCCAACATAATCACGTCTTCAATCGTTGTATTTTCTGCAAAAGGATACACACCCGGATTACGGACAGGACCGTGTATAGTGAATGTACGTTCGTTTTGTGCCTCTTCGTTGCTAAATATATTCAATATGTCCTCGTTACGTAAAGGAACATCCGGCAAACTGCCATTCAAGATTCCACCAAGATTCAAAGCCAAACTCTCAATTGTACGATCAGACTTGCGGCGTTGCAACAAAGCACGATCAAGGAAGGCTTCTTCTGTGACGCCACCTATGTATTCCACAAGTTCACGCACCGTGCGGATTTTTCCGTCCATTTGATACATACCCGGACGATGAACGGCACCTACAACCTCCACCATATTAGAATATCTTGGTATGATGGCATCTACCCACACGGAGTCGCCATCGGCCATCTTGAACGTAGAAAAATCAAACTCCTCTACGGTGTGCACCGAGTAGTCTCGACCGGTTTTGCGGATAATATTCACATTACCCTTATATGCATTTCCTGCAAATCCACCCGCAAAGGTCAACAATGTGGCTAAACTTTCGCGCTGACGCATTTCGTAGAACATCGGACGCTTTACCTTTCCGGTAATCTCTACCATTTCGGCATAAGGTCCCACATACACTAAATCATTATCCTCAAGTCGTACGTCATCTTGTTTACGTCCATTCAGAATGAAGTCGTACACGTCGATGCAAGCCACTTGCTTGTTGTTACGGTATACCTTGATATCGCGCAACGTACCGATGTCGTTCACACCACCGGCCACATACAACGCATGAAACGCTGTAGCAAAGGCCGATAAAGTATAAGTTCCCGGAGCCTCTACCTCTCCCATTACATTCACAGAAATGGTTTTGGTCTGCCCCACGGTTACACGAATATTAGATGATGCATATACATTCTTCAACTCGCGTTGCAAATAGGCATTTGCCGATGCCACCGTCATGCCCGCCAATGTAACAGGTCCAAGACCGTCAAGTTGAATAGTACCATCGGGCGAAATGGTTTGACGAATGCTGTTTTGCGAAGCTCCCCACACGTCGATGAACACATCGTCACCGGCACCCAAACGATAATTAGCCGGAGTGGCCACGTTCATGCTGGGCTCGAACGTAAGGTTCTTGCTATTGAAAATATCTCGACCGAATACTCGTCTTTCGTCTTCTTCCTCCTCCTCGTTTATTTCCTCATCTTCAAGACTCCAACCCTTAAGAAGGCCTTGCATGGTATCATCATTTGGAGTTCTCAAACGATTATCGGTAGACGTGGTGTTTTTTTTAGATGTAGTGATTTCCTCGCCATCAATGGTAAGTTCACCCTTATCGTATCGTTCTTTTATTTGCTTCAAACGTGTCAATGTAACACCACGTTCTTGCAGAGACATTGCAATTTGAGTTTCGCTTTTGCCACTATTCTTTGCCGACACCACATAATTGATAATTTGCTCATCCGTCATTGACGATTGAGCAAATGCACTTATCCATCCAATAAGGAGTATAAGAATGATAGAATATCGTTTATTCATTTTATAGCTGATTTCTAATCTAAAATTTCTTTCCGTATACAATGTATGCCACTGTAGTTATAATTATCTTCAAGTCGCCCCACAATGAACGATGCACCAGATAATCCAAATCCATCTGCAAGCGAATAAGCATCTTCTCCATCGTTCCAGTATAGCCATTATACACCGTTGCCATAGAAGTCAGGCCCGGACGCATCAAATAAATATATTGATAATCAGGATTTTCTTTCATTATAAGGTCAATGTAGTACTTTCGTTCAGGACGTGGTCCCACAAACGACATGTCGCCACAAAATACGTTCCACAATTGAGGCAATTCATCCAGATGATGTTCGCGCAAGAACTTGCCGACAGGTGTCAAACGATCATCGCCTTGTTTTGCCAATTTGGGTGTTCCCTCGGCCTCGGAATCTACACGCATAGTACGGAACTTGTAGATATTAAACGGTTTACCTTTATAGCCAATTCGTTCTTGACAGAAGATAACCGGCCCGTCACCCTGACGACGCAACAATATGTATACGTATAAAAAAGCAGGCGATAAGAAGATTAGTCCGAATAAAGAACATACTATGTCGAAAATCCTCTTAACACCTCGTTCCCAAGCGCTCATGCCATCACATATAACCATACTCACAGCCACTTGTATTTATATTTTCTTAAATCTGTTTCTAC
>JAFOXE010000059.1 GCA_017425765.1 Paraprevotella sp.
GCCACCATGCACGCAAAAAACCTGTACCGTAACCCAACAATTGAATGACGGAGGCTTTTATGGATAATAGGCCTATATGTAAACTTCTATTTTGACACGATGCATCGACACCTATCAGTAAGGTAAAAAACAATAAGGGTATCAACGGATAAAAAGCCAATACAGAAAAACAATCTCTATAATTGAGCAAACTAGGTAGATCGGGTGCATACATATATTTATGGTCCATTTGGAATATCCACATCCGCCCCATACAACCAATAAGGGCCAACAAAAGCAACATCGACGTTCCTAATGTAAAGGCTGCAGGTAATAAATGTACCAATTTTAATGAATCTGGATACTTCTTGTATAAGTTAATACGAGCTATTCCCGAATTATGCACCTGCTTAAAAAACTTTCGCATATCAGTTCTACGCTTATGCCACACCCATGCCTCAGCAAAAGACGACAAGAATATCCTCCCTTAAAGATGCGTATACTAAAATCAATGTCTTCACCAAATCGCATCTTCGAAAATCCACCTAATTTCATATATACATCGCGACGAATACCCATATTGAACGAGCGCGGATAAAACTTATCCATCTTTTTCTTTCCACCACGAATCCCACCTGTTGTAAAGAACGAAGTCATGGAATAATTTATAGCCTTTTGTACGGGTGTAAAAGAATCATGCGCTCGGTCTGGTCCGCCAAAGGCATCAGTAGGTTGGTTTTCCAACTCCTTATTTATGGCCTCAAGATATCTCCCCGGTAACACACAATCGGAGTCCAAAATCAATAAATATTCTCCTCTACTACGCTCTGCACCATAATTTCTAGTGGTTCCGGGGCCGGAATTCAGTTTCTTAAAGTAATGAATATCCAAAAGTTCGGCGTACTTCTTCACCACCTCCTCACAAGGCACTGACGAACCATCTTCCACCACCACAACCTCAAAATCTTTACATGTCTGTGTGGTTAGGCTCTCCAACAATTCATCCACCTCATCCGGACGATTATACACTGGTATTATCAGAGAATATTTCATATTTCTTGTTGAATTTAGCACACCATAAAAGGCTTTTCTGTAGGCTATCAGCAACAGACATTGTCACCGTCGTCACCTTTGACAAAGGTAAACAAAAAAATGAATAACAAGGCCGATGTCGACCTTATTATTCATTTTTCATTATCGTTCTATTATATAGTCTTACTTTACACGGCCAAGATAAGAACCGTCGCGAGTATCAACCTCAACCATTTCACCTTCATTGATAAACAAAGGAACACGAATCTCAGCACCAGTTTCTACAGTAGCGGGCTTTGTAGTGTTAGTAGCTGTATCACCCTTCAAACCTGGCTCTGTATAAGTAATTTGCAATACCACCTTAACCGGCATATCTGCATAAAGAACTGTTTCTGTAGAAGCATCGGTTACCACTTCAACAGTTTGACCTTCCTTCATAAAGTTAACGCCATTAATCAAATCCTTGTCGATAGGAATTTGCTCGAAAGTTTCTTGATTCATAAAGATGAAATCTTCACCTTCCTTATACAAGAATTGATAAGGACGGCGCTCCACACGTACGTCTTCCAATTTCTCACCGATGTTGAAACGACGCTCCAATACGTTTCCAGAAACTACATCCTTCAAGGTTGTACGCATGATAGTATTACCCTTACCTGGTTTTACATGAAGGAAATCGATACAGAAATAGAGCTTGCCATCCATGCGGATGCACGTTCCTTTTTTGATGTCTTGAGAGTTAATCATAAAATTTCTATGCTTATTATTTTAAGTAATTATTATCCTTTTTCCCTTGTTTTGAGCTGCAAAGTTAATTGATTTTTAGAAAAAAACGCAATAGAATAGTGGAAAAATATCACGCTCTCTTGCTTTATTAAAAAAAAGTGCCTACTTTTGCAACCCGATTAGAGGAAGATAACAACAAAAAAATATATAGACAATGAAAAGAACATTCCAACCCTCCAACAGAAGAAGAAAGAATAAACATGGTTTCCGTGAGCGCATGGCAACAGCCAACGGTCGTCGCGTATTGGCAGCACGTCGTGCTAAAGGCCGCAAGAAGTTGAGCGTATCAGACGAAAAGCACGGTAAGAACTAATCAACCATGTTTTCATAAGAAAACGAAAAGAAGTAGGGATATTCCTTACTTCTTTTTGTTTTTTATTACTACCTTTGTACATATATAAAGAAAAAGGTAGTTTGTCATGTCGATAAAAACTTTCAAGAAGAAGATAAGTAGTCCTATTCTTTGGATCAACTTTATGCTCATGTTTTTTGTCTTGATTGGAGTGGGTATAGGTGTTTGGTATTGGTTAAAGGACTACACCCTCCATGGTCAAGAAATAACCGTTCCTAGCGTAAAAGGCCAACGCATTGGCCAAGTTGGCCTTACACTAAGCCGTTTGCAACTAAAAGCAGTGGTCGTAGATTCAGGCTACAATCGCTCACTTCCTACCGGTACTATCTTGGAACAAAACCCCGCAAGTGGCCAAAAAGTAAAACCGGGACGTGAAATCTACCTCACCATCAATACCCACAAAACACCCACCATACCTTTTCCTGATATCGCCGACAATTGCTCCGCTCGTGAAGCCGAAGCACGCCTTAAAGCTCTTGGTTTCACTATTATTAAGCATGAGTCAGTGGAAGGAGAAAAAGACTGGGTATACGGTGTTAAATGTAAAGGACGAATTATACAAGCCGGCGAACGCATCTCAAAAGAAGAGCCTATTGTGCTCCAAGTAGGACAAAACTCGAGCAACACAGCTATAAAAGAAGACATTGCTGATCCGGAAACCTCAATAAACTCAAGCACCACCTTCTCCTCGGATGGAAATGACGAAGAGGATGTTTACGACTTATAGCCGTTTGTACTATTTTCTATGAACGACGAATTAGAATATACCCTACCCGATTCGCCTGACACTCTTACAGATGATGAATTAGAGGGCGACGGTGACGAAATGCAGGCCTTGTTCGAGCACCATCGTGTGGTTGCCGACAAAGGACAAACCTTAATGCGTATTGACAAGTTCCTAATGGAGCATCTTTTCAATACGTCACGCAATCGTTTGCAAAAAGCAGCCGAATGCGGTTTTATCCGCGTCAACGACAAACCCGTCAAAAGCAATTATCGTGTAAAGCCTTTTGATGTGGTCACCATTGTTCTTGACCGTCCTAAATACGAAAACGAGATTATCCCCGAAGACATTCCCATTGACGTAGTTTATGAAGATGACGATTTGTTGGTTATTAACAAACCGGCCGGACTTGTCGTACACCCAGGATGCGGAAACTATACGGGCACATTAGTGAATGCCATTGCTTGGCATTTAAGAGAGGATCCTAACTACGACCCCAACGACCCGCAAGTGGGTCTCGTTCATCGCATCGACAAAGATACATCGGGGCTGCTTGTAGTTGCTAAAACGCCAGATGCCAAGACACACCTCTGCCGTCAATTTTTTGAGAAAACCACGAAACGACAATACAATGCGTTGGTGTGGGGTAACGTCATTGACGACAAAGGCCGCATAGAGGGGAACATTGCCCGACACCCCAAAGACCGCATGCAGATGGCGGTATTTGCGCCTGAATCCGGTGTAGGCAAGCATGCTGTAACGCATTATCGCGTAATGGAGCGTCTCGGCTACGTCACTTGGATAGAATGTGTACTTGAAACCGGACGCACACACCAAATTCGTGTACACATGAAACACATTGGTCATACACTCTTCAACGACGAGCGCTATGGTGGCAATGAGATCTTGAGAGGAACACAATTCAGTAAATACAAGCAATTCATCAATAATTGTTTCGAATGTTGCCCTCGCCAAGCGTTGCATGCACGCACCCTTGGTTTTGTGCATCCACGCACCGGTAAAGAAATGTTCTTCACGTCCGACGTTCCTGCCGACATGTGCAATCTGTTGGAGCGTTGGCGTGTATACATATCAGGACGTAACAACGAACAAGCCACATCATAAAGTAAGATTTTATATATATATACATTATAATATTATAAATGAAGAAAACTATTATAGCCATTATAGCCGGAGGAGATTCCTCCGAATATCACGTATCTTTGCGTAGCGCAGAAGGCATCTACTCCTTTCTCGATCACGAAAAATACGAAGTATACATTGTAGAGATGAAAGGCCTCACATGGGAGGCTCGTTTATCGAACGATGTCAAAGTTCCTATTGACCGTAATGATTTTAGTTTCATAAAGGACGGAAAGCGCATCAAACCCGATTTTGCCTATATTACCATCCACGGCACACCGGGTGAAGATGGTATACTACAAGGGTATTTCGACCTCTTACACATCCCATACTCTACGAGTGGAGTATTGGTAGAGGCGCTCACGTTCAACAAATTTGCCCTAAACCAATACCTTAAAGGCTTTGGAGTGAGTGTAAGCGAGAGCCTTGTTGTTCGTAAAGGTTTCGAACAGATGGTGACCGACCAAGAAGTAATCGAACGCATCGGTCTACCTTGTTTTGTAAAACCCAATGCCGGTGGTTCCAGTTTCGGTGTCACCAAGGTAAAATCTATGAACGAACTTCGTCCTGCTTTAGAGAAAGCCATGTTAGAAAGCGACGAGGTGATGATCGAATCTTTTATGCAAGGCACCGAAGTCACTTGCGGATGCTATAAGACCAGCGAAAAAGAGGTGGTATTCCCCATTACAGAAGTCGTTACCGAAAACGAATTCTTTGACTACGACGCCAAGTACAATGGCCAGGTACAAGAAATCACTCCGGCACGCATCAGCGAAGACACCGCGGAGCGCGTCCGCCTCATCACCTCAACTATATACGACATACTTGGTTGTTCCGGAATCATACGTATAGACTACATTCTTACGCCCGGAACAAATGCCGAAGGCAAGCCGACCGAAAAAATCAATATGCTTGAGATAAACACCACACCCGGTATGACCCCTACTAGTTTTATTCCCCAACAGGTACGTGCTGCAGGATTGGACATAAAGGATGTGTTGACCGATATTATTGAAGACAAACTCTAAATCTTAAATGCCATGAACATTCCCGCCGAATTTGACGAGATTCGTCCGTATCAACCCGAAGAATTGCCGGCCGTATTTGAAGAACTTTTGGCCGACCCTATGTTTGAAGGTGTAATCAAACACATCATGCCGCAAATCCCGTTCCCTATATTTGCATCGGAACTTCGCAAGTGCACCACCAACAACGAGGTGCAACTCAAGTTTTGTTACCCACTTTTGAAGGAGTTGGCGGCCAAATGTGGCGACGGTATGGATATGGACACCACAGCAATCCCCGACCGCGAAAAGCGCTATACCTTTATCAGCAACCACCGCGACATTATTCTTGATTCAGCCTTTCTTTCTGTGTTGTTGATAGAAAACAAGTTCCCCACTACCGTGGAAATTGCCATCGGCGACAATCTGCTTATCATGCCATGGATAAAGAAGTTGGTTCGCGTGAACAAGTCATTCATTGTGCAACGTGCACTCACCATGCGCCAAATGCTCATTTCAAGCAACCGTTTGAGCAACTATATGCACTTTGCCATCGAAGAAAAGAAGGAAAACTTGTGGATTGCCCAACGTGAAGGACGTGCCAAAGACTCGAACGACCGCACACAAGACTCTGTACTGAAAATGTTGGCCATGGGGGGTGAAGGTAGCATCATCGACCGATTGAAGGCATTGCACATTGTGCCCACTGCTCTATCTTATGAGTTCGATCCATGCGACTATCTGAAAGCACAAGAATTCCAAATGAAACGCGACAACCCGGAGTTCAAGAAGAGCCAACAAGACGATTTGGACAATATGCAAACCGGATTGTTCGGTTACAAGGGCCGCATACACTTCCAAGCAGCACCGTGTATCGACGAATGGTTGGAACAACTTGATCCCGAAACACCTAAAACCGAAATCTTCACTCTTATTGCCGAATACATTGACAAAGGCATCCACAGCAACTATCGTCTGTATCCATGCAACTACATTGCAGCAGACCGCCTAAGGGGAACCACCCAATTTAAGGATTACTACACCGAAGCCGATGTAACTAAGTTCGATGCCTATTTGCAAGGACAATTAGACAAGATTAAGATGGAAACACCGGATTGGGACTTTTTGCGCGAACGCATGTACACTATGTATGCAAACCCTGTGTTCAACCAATTGGCAGCATTAGCCAAGTAATCACAAAATTCGGAACCAAACCGGCGTTCTGCAGATGAAACTAAAAAGTGTAATTCTCACCTTGTGTATTGGTGCCCTGTTGGGAACATCTTGTACCATCGAAAACGAAGACAGCAGCACCTACCCTTCGCTCATCAGCGAATTGGCCGACCTTGAAACCAATGCTCAAGGAGTGATGCACCGAATGCTTACCGACGGAGGCGAGCAGTTCTACCTGAGCAATCCTAAGTCGGGTTACATAGCGGATGCTGTGTATCGTGGATTATGTGGTTACACAAAAATCCAAGGGAGCAGCAAGCCCATGGCACAACTATCTTCACTACAACATGTGGTAATCCTACGCGATTCCACCGAACGACCGAAGAAAGCCGACCCCATAAAGGTGGTAAGTGCATGGCGAGGAGGAGAATACATAAACTTGCACTTGGCCCCCAAAACACAAGGAGGAGTCCAACATTGGGGCTTTCGCAAGGAAAGCATAAAAGAAGAAAATGGCAAGAAACACCTATTTCTATCCTTGCACCACAACCAAAACAACGACCGCACATCGTACACCGAAACGGTCTATGCAAGCTTGTGGTTAGAGCCTCTTAAAGAAATCGGCAAAGGCGATAGCGTAACGCTCGCCATCTGCACCCAAAACGGTTTTGAAAATTTCAAATTTGTGTATTGAACATATACATAAAAACACACCGTGGTGTGGACACCCTCTACACCACGGTGTCAACAGCCACTAGACGCTCGCCTTGATTCATCAAGGCGAGCGTCTTTTTTTAACGGTAAAATCACATCCTTATTTTGTAGATTTTCAATCAGTTATAAAAACAAGGGAAGGGTAAAGTAACTGCAATGTGTTTTCTCTGTTCTTAAATTTATGCATACAACCCTTGGCACGTACCTTTATTTTTTTATACCTTTGCGGCGTTAGTGCTACACACGCACTAGGGGTGCCTTAACACAACAGGCTGAGAACATACCCTCATCATCTGAACCGGATAATACCGGCGTAGAGAAAACATTATATGAAAAAAACACTTATTTTTTTCGGCCACGGCCGAAATCGTTTCTTGGGAGTATTACTCCTTGTCGTATTCAATGTGTGCACCATTCGTGCCCATCAATTGAACGTGTCGGACACGCTGCAATCGAACGAATTGCAGGAAGTGGAAATCATTTCTACACGAGCCACTGCAAGCACGCCAATTGCCTTTACAAATCTAAGTAAAGAGCAAATTGGCAAGTACAACAACGGGCAAGACCTTACGTACCTGATGTCGGGAACCCCCAGTGTGGTGACCACAAGCGACGCCGGTGGCGGAATAGGCTACACAACCCTTCGCGTTCGTGGAACTGACGGAACAAGAATCAATGTAACCGTCAACGGAATCCCGATGAATGATGCCGAAAGTCACAACGTTTTTTGGGTAAATATGCCAGACTTGGCATCGTCGTTGCAAGATGTGCAAATTCAACGCGGAGCAGGAACTTCCACCAATGGCTCCGGTGCTTTTGGTGCCAGCCTCAACATGCGAACCACACGGGCCAATGCCACACCTTATGCCGAATTTCATGGCTCATACGGGTCTTTTCAAACGCATAAAGAAACCTTCAAAGTGGGAAGTGGCCTGATTAACGACCACTGGATGTTCAATGCCCGACTCTCGAACATCGGCACAAAAGGTTACATCGACCGTGCTTCTGTGGGCATGAAATCTTTTTATCTGCAAGGCGGCTACTACAACGAAAACACATCTGTGGAAGTCTTGTCGTTTGGTGGTCAGGAGGAAACCTATCACGCATGGAATTATGCATCAAAAGAGGAAATGGAGCAGCACAACAGCCGTCGTTACAACTCATGCGGATATATGTACACCGACGAGTTTGGTTTTGAACATTTCTACGACGACCAAACTGATAACTACACACAAATACATTACCAACTTTTGGCCAACCACAGATTTTCTCCTTCATGGAATCTGAACGTAGGGCTTCACTACACCAAGGGCGACGGATACTATCAAGAGTATAAGACTAATCGCAAATTGGTGGAGTATGGCTTGTCGCCCTTCGTCTACGACAACCAAACCGTAAAGAAAAGCGATTTGGTACGTAAGAAAGCCATGGACAACGGCTTTGGGGGCGGTATATTCTCACTTACATACCGAAACAAGCAAAGCACCACCACATTGGGCGGTGGCCTGAACCGATACGAAGGAGAGCACTATGGAAATGTGCTTTGGGTGAAGAACTACATAGGAAATGCCGACCCCAACAAAGAGTACTACCGCAACCAAGGAAACAAAAACGACGGTAATCTGTATGTTAAAACGCAATACGAGTTTTGGAAAGGAGTGAGTGCATATGCCGACTTGCAATATCGCCACATCACCTATACCATAAACGGAACCAACGATAAATGGTACGGGGATGCTCCACAACAATTGTGTATTGACAAAAAATTCAACTTCTTCAATCCTAAGGTGGGACTTAATTGGCAGATTTCTCCCAAGCATAGAACTTATGCCTCGTTCAGCGTAGCCCACAAGGAACCCACCCGAAACAATTATACGGACGGCTACCTGACCCAACACCCCAAGGCTGAACGCCTGCACGATTATGAGTTAGGCTATCAATACGAAGATACGTATTGGCACGCAGGAATAAATTTGTACTACATGGACTATAAAGACCAATTAGTTCTGACGGGAGAATTGAACGAGATAGGCGAAGCCGTGGCTGCCAACGTTCCCCAAAGCTACCGTTTGGGTATGGAACTAAGCGCCGGACTAAAACTTCCCTGCGGATTTTCATGGAGCGCCAACGCCACCTTAAGCCGTAATCGCATACGCAATTTCCAAGAAACCTTATACGGCTACGACGAGGAATGGAACGAGCTACCCCCTTTGCAAATCAACCACGGTTCTACCCACATTGCCTTCTCACCGGAATTTATAGGAAACAATCTATTGGAATATGAACACAAAGGTTTCTCCATCGGATTACAGTCACAATACGTGAGTGAGCAGTATATGAGTAATGCAGATGTAGATGCACACAAATTGGATGCTTACTTCGTGAACAACCTACACCTAAGCTATACATTTAAGCCTTACAAGTTGAAATCAGTTAAAGTTGGTGCGTCAATCTACAATCTATTCAACGAAGAATATGAAAACAATGGATGGGCATCAAGTGACTATACCGGAAGCCTAAACGCTCAAGGGCAACCCACACTGAACATACGAAACAACTATACGGGGTATGCAGCACAAGCCGGAACACATGTTATGGGGCACCTATCCATTGCCTTTTAATCATACGAAATGAACTATTTGGAAATCATAGGAACAACAGTCGGTCTTGCCTATTTGTGGCTTGAATATAAAGCCAGCATATACCTTTGGGTGGCCGGGCTCATCATGCCTGCCATCTACATAGTGGTGTACTACGAAGCCGGACTATATGCCGATGCGGGCATCAATGTGTACTATCTGTTGGCCGGAATCTATGGCATCTACTATTGGATAAAGCAAAAAAATAGTGGCTCATCCCAAGTAGACACTACCGAATTGCCCATCACATATACCCCAAGACACACGTGGCCACGGTTAGTTCTTACATTTGTACTAGCATTTGTTGCACTATCTATTATACTAATGCGCTTCACCGACAGTGATGTGCCCGTATGGGATGCATTCACCACGGCACTCAGCATTGTGGGAATGTGGATGTTGGCCCGAAAACACATAGAACAATGGTGGATATGGATTGTGGTGGATGTAGTGTGCGTAGGATTGTATCTGTACAAAGAACTCTACTTTACCGCCGGTCTATATGCTCTTTATTCGGTGATAGCCTTCTTAGGCTATAAAAAATGGAAAGAACTTATGAAACAACAAGCATGAACACTCTCATAGATTTTTGCCCCGAAGCCGTAATACTTGGGGGCGGTGACTATCCCACGCATCCTCTACCCCTGAAATGGTTACACTCCACCAAGCATATTGTGTGCTGCGATGGAGCCGCCACTAATCTGTTAGCAAAGAACCTGAAACCTTGGCGCATTGTGGGAGATGGCGACTCACTGAGCCCCCAATTACAAGAAGAATATAAGGACATTCTTAGACGAAATCCTGACCAAGAAACCAACGACCAAACCAAGGCCGTACAGTATTTGAAAGAAAAAGGATTTTGCCGAATTGCCATTATGGGAGCAACCGGAAAACGCGAAGATCACACCTTAGGCAATATCAGTTTGTTACTAGATTATATGCGAATGGGCATTGAAACAAGAATCTACACAGACCATGGGGCCTTTATTCCTTGTTGCAACAATCAAACCTTTTATTGTCCGCAAGGTTCTGCTGTTTCTATCTTCGCATTTGGAACCGAACAACTGCAAAGCGAAGGGTTACAATATCCCATCTATGATTTCAAAAGTTGGTGGCAGGGCACATTGAACCGCACGCTTTCCCCGCAATTCACCCTACGTGCGAAAGGCGATTACATTGTGTTCATCAATTATCCGGCAGCACCATAACGTATGGGTATGTCGTATATGGTACGGGATAAAGTCCTGCCACCTTAATACAAAAGCCTCCCGAATAATGTCGACGACATATTGGGAGGCTTCTTTTTATATCTTCGTACAATTACAAAGACTCCAACATACGTTTCAACACTACCGTAGCAGAAATCTCACGATTGGCAGCTTCCGGAATAACCAAACTTGTGGGAGCCTCAATGACACCATCGGTTACAATCATGTTACGACGCACTGGCAAACAATGCATAAAAAAGGCGTTGTTGGTAACTGCCATGTGAGCCTCGTCCACCGTCCAACTCATGTCCTTGCATAACACCTTACCATAATCTTCCGGACAGGTAACGCCGGGACAGCTCCAGTTCTTTGCGTAAATAAAGTCGGCACCCTCGAAGGCTTTCATTTGGTCGTATTCCACACGGGCATTACCCACAAACTTAGGATCTAACTCGTAACCTTTAGGATGAGTAACTACAAAGTCTACATCTGCAGCGTTCATCCACTCGGCAAAAGAGTTAGGAACAGCTTGTGGAAGAGCCTTTGGGTGAGGTGCCCAAGTCAATACAACCTTCGGACGAGCAGTCTTCTTATACTCTTCCATTGTAATCAAGTCTGCAAAACTCTGCAAAGGATGCACGGTGGCACTCTCCATAAAGAATACAGGTTTACCCGAATATTGGATGAACTGATTTAGAATTTTCTCCTCATAGTCGTCTTTACGGCTTTCGAAGGTGGCAAAAGAACGTACTCCGATTATGTCGCAATAACTAGCCATGACAGGAATGGCCTCCAAAAGGTGTTCGCTCTTGTCGCTGTCCATCACCACGCCACGCTCGGTTTCTAATTTCCATGCCCCTTGATTTACGTCCAAAACAATTACGTTCATGCCCAAATTAAGTGCAGCCTTTTGGGTGCTTAATCGAGTGCGGAGACTATTGTTGAAGAAGATGAGCAATGCGGTTTTATTTCGGCCTAATTCATTATATTTATATCTTTCCTTCTTGATTTCGAAGGCTTCTGCAAGGGCTGTATTCAGATTGCCCAAATCGCTTACATGCTGAAATACTTTCATGTGATTTGTTTTTAGGGTTCTATTTATTAGGAACGAACTTGTCCGTTTCCTTTAATTAACCATTTATAGGTAGTGATTTCTTCTAGTGCCATAGGGCCACGAGCGTGCAACTTTTGTGTACTGATGCCAATCTCAGCACCCAAGCCAAACTGGGCTCCATCGGTGAACGATGTGGGAGCATTCACATAAACACAAGCAGCATCTACCGCGCGAGTAAATCGTTCGGCAGCCTCTGAATTTTCCGTTACGATACACTCACTATGACCGGAACCATAATTACCGATATGCATAGTGGCTTCATCAACCGATGATACGGTCTTAATCGACATTTTATAGTCTAAGAACTCCATACCAAAATGTGCAGCATCAGCATGCATCAACAATTCGGCGGGATATGTTCCACTTAGTGCATTGTAAGCCTCCACGTCTGCATAAATTACTACGTTGTGCGCAGACAATGGTTTACAGATTTCAACCAAATCTGTCAAACGACTACGATGAATCAACAAGCAGTCCAACGCATTGCACACACTGACACGTCGTGTCTTGGCATTGTTTACAATGGCCGTACCTTTCTGCAAATCTGCCTCAACATCAAAGTAAGTATGACACACACCGGCTCCGGTTTCAATAACCGGTATGGTGGCGTTTTCACGGACAAACTGAATTAGGGCACTACTGCCTCTAGGGATAATAAGGTCTACCCAGCCATGAGCGTGCAATAGAGCAGCAGTAGCCTCTCTATCTGCCGGCAACAACTCCACGATATGAGGATTCACGCCAAACCGTTCCAACACAGAGTGTATGGTGTGAACGATGGCACGATTAGAAAAGTCGGCATCGCTTCCTCCTTTTAACACGCAAGCACTTCCTGCCTTCAAACACAAAGAAAACACATCGAAACTCACGTTTGGGCGGGCCTCATAGATGATGCCAATTACGCCAAAGGGCACACTGACGCGGCTAAGTTCCAAACCATTTGGAAGTGTTGTTTGCTTCAGTACACGGCCCAACGGCGAGGGAAGGCTAGCAACATTGCGCATATCCGATGCTATAGCCGAAATACGGTCGTGAGTAAGCTTCAAACGGTCGTACTTTGGATTGGCCTTATCCATACGAGCCAAATCTTTTTCGTTCTCAACCAAAATAAATTCGGTCTGCGCCTCAGCCTCATCAGCCACTGCATATAATATAGTGTTTATCTCTTTGTCGGTCAATTGCAGCAGACTTCTTCCTGCCTCTTTGACGCCTTGAAATACAGAAGTCAAGTCCATCTTTCTCTTCTTTAATTTAGGTATAAATAGTCATAGTGCACCAAAGGTTTGCAATTATGCTGTCCCAGTTGTGCACGGGCTTCATCACTATTGCACGATACCCTGCCGATACCCAACTCGCGACCATCAGCAGACATAATGCGAACCACATCGTCTTTTTCGAATGTGCCCTCCATGCGAATGATTCCCACCGGAAGTATACTTACTGCGCGAGGCTCTTGAAGTACACGTTCTGCCTTCTCATTCAAATACAAACATCCTTTAGCAAAACCACCGCTATGTGCAATCCATTTCTTGACACTTGAGATAGCCTCTTGTTTGGGAAGGAAACGAGTACACACTACAGTGTCCGGCTCAAACAAAATACGGGGAAGTATTCTATCTTGACGACCATTGGCAATAATAACCTCGATGCCCTCGTCTGCCACACGATGCGCAATACTTGCCTTTGTAAGCATTCCACCTCTTCCAAAGTTTGATTTCGTCGTTTGAATGTATTCCTGCACATCGTGTTCAGGAGTAATTTCTCGTATAACCTTCACTCCGGCGTCGCCGGGTTTTCCATTGTAAATACCGTCTACATTGCTTAGTATCAATAGTGCCTGTGCATCCATCATGGTGGCAATTAGGCCGGATAATTCGTCGTTGTCTGTAAACATCAACTCGGTTACACTGATGGTATCATTCTCGTTTACAATGGGTAGGACCCCACTTGATAACATCACCATCATGCAGTTACGTTGATTCAAATAATGACGACGTGTACCAAAACTTTCCTTCATCGTAAGGACTTGGCCCACCGGAATCCCGTGTTCGCGGAATAATTCATAATAGCGGTTGATAAGCTTCACCTGTCCCACAGCCGAGAACAACTGACGTTGATCCACGCTGTCGAGTCGTTTACAGGTTTCTACATCTAGATGAAGCTCGCTGCGACCACTAGCTACGGCACCCGAGGAAATAAGAATCACTTCTATGCCGGCTGCGCGTAGTTCCGCTATCTGATCAACCAACGCTGACATTCGGGTTACGTCCAATGTTCCATCGGCACGGGTCAATACATTGCTGCCTACCTTAACGGCTATTCGTTTATATTTCGTTTGCATTTACTCTGCTTTAGTTATTTTTTTGATGCGCGCAAACCTTGGATCACGCTGTTGGTGAATCCACCCTCTTCCATGGCATTAAGACCTCGTATGGTGAGCCCACCGGGAGTAGTAACACGATCAATTTCCTCCTCGGGGTGACTACCATTACTTTCTAAGAGTTCTACTGCTCCTTTCATGGTTTGCATCACAATCTTTTGTGCATCTTGAGCATAGAAACCTAATTCCACGCCACCCTCTGTAGCAGCACGAAGATATCGCATGGCATAAGCAATTCCGCATGAGGCAAGAGCAGTGCCTGCACCCATCAAACGTTCCTCCACCATCATAACCTCGCCCAGTTCACGGAAAATGGCTTGCATTTCCTCGTCTTGTTGTTGTGTAGTACGGGCCGCAGCCATGAAAGTCATACTGCTCTTAACAGCAATGGCGGTATTAGGAATTAGATAATAAGTAGGTGGAAGTTTATCATCTTCGCGTTTCAACCACGCTGAAATCTGCGACAGACCTACGCCACCTGCCATCGAAGCAACCATCTGACGGTCGTAATCCAACACTGGCTTTATCTCGTTGATAACTTCTTCTGCCTTCCATGGTTTAACTGCAAGGATAATCAAATCGGCATCCTTCACCGCATCCTTATTGTTCGTAGTCACCTTTATCGCCGGATATTCTGTACTCAAGTCCACTAATTTGGGTATGGTAGGATTGGACACAACAATGTTGCTTGTACACACTTTGGTTCCGGAAGCTAGGCCACGAGCCACTGCACCTCCCATATTACCAGCTCCAATGATTGCTACTTTCATGATGAACATATATTTAAGAGATTAAGCCGATCGTCTTCTAATACGACCGGCTTTTCTTCTCTGTTTATTCTAATTGTTGATTATTGACATACACGCTTCAATCGCTCCAAGAAGTCAGCCGCTTCGTCCATAGTTAAAGACAACGGTGGCAACAAACGTAGCACATTAGTACCACTACATCCGGTGAAGCAATGTTCTTCAAAGAGCAACTTCGTACGGATTTCTTTATAAGGAACATCTAATTCGATACCGATCATCAAACCCTTTCCACGAACATCCACTACGTGTGGCAATTTCATCTCACGAATACTGTCTATTAGGTATTGACCAACCTTTGCGGCATTCTCAATCAATGAGTTCTCTTCAATAACATCTAACACGGCCAATGCCGCAACACAAGCTAAATGGTTTCCTCCAAAGGTTGTACCTAATTGTCCGTATGAGGGCACGAACTTAGGAGATATCAATACACCACCCACGGGGAATCCGTTACCAATACCTTTTGCCACGGTAATAATATCTGGAGTTACACCCAAATGTTGGTGTGCAAAGAACTTGCCCGAACGTCCGTATCCGCACTGGATCTCATCACAAATCAGTACGGTGTTCGTTTCGTCGCAAAGAGCACGCAATCCATGCATAAACTCTGACGTAACCATGCGAATACCTCCCACGCCCTGGATACATTCGATAATAACAGCACAGACATCGCCTTTTACCAGCTCTTTTTTCCATGCATCAAGGTCATTTAAGGGTAAATAGGTGACGTGTCCGTTAGCGTTAATCGGTGCTATAATCTTAGGATTCTGGGTGGCCTCAACCGCTAAAGAAGTACGCCCATGGAAGGCCTTTTCGGCCGATAAGATACGAGTACGACCGTTGTAGAAAGAGGCCAACTTCAACGCGTTTTCATTGGCTTCTGCTCCACTGTTAATCATGAAAAACTGATAGTCTTCATAACCGGATGCACGTCCTAC
>JAFOXE010000060.1 GCA_017425765.1 Paraprevotella sp.
GCAAGAACTCAGGTGAAAAGAGAAGATTAAACTTTTTGTTCTGCAATGAAGGATCAACAGCGAAATGTTGTGCGTATCTCACATAAAGATTACGACAATATCCCACCGGAATAGTACTCTTAATCACCATAACCGCATCGGGATTCACCCTCAATACCGTATCAATGACTGATTCTACAGCTGACGTATCAAAGAAATTCTTCTGACTATCGTAATTTGTTGGTGTAGCTATAACCACAAAATCTGCATTCTTATACGCATTATCGGCGTCAAGCGTTGCTGTTAGAAACAATTCTTTTTCAGCAAAGAACTTCTCTATATATTCATCTTGAATTGGTGATTCGCGACGATTGATTTTCTCGACCTTCTCTGGCAGAATATCTACAGCTACCACTTCATTATGCTGCGCAAGAAGCGTAGCCATACTTAAACCGACATAACCGGTTCCGGCAACTGCTATTTTCATCTTTAAATGCTATTTATAAGAAAAATCTACTTAAGGCTTATCAAACTTCTCGAACACTGAATTCTTACTCTTGAACTCGGGTACAATGTCTTTCATAAGCTTTACCATTTCGGGAATAATTACCTTGCGCGACAGATCCTCTAATTGTTCCGCTGCAGATAATGCATCGCCGTAATTATACTCACGTACTTTGGCTACTCGAATACGTTCGTGATTGGTGGGCAAGGTATTTTCGGCATTGGATAAAACCTCTTCGTACAACTTCTCACCAGGACGAAGACCCGAATACTCAATTTTGATATCTTTATCGGGCACCAAACCGGCCAATTCAATCATTCGTCGTGCCAAATGATCAATCTTAACAGACATTCCCATATCAAAAACGAAAATCTGATTTCCGGTTGACATGGTAGCTGCCTCCATCACCAAACGACATGCTTCGGGAATGGTCATAAAGAAACGGGTAATCTCCGGGTGAGTTACTGTAATTGGGCCACCCTTCGCTATTTGCTCTCTGAAACGTGGTATCACAGAACCATTGGAGCCCAACACGTTACCAAAACGAGTGGTCACAAATCTTGTATTACCGGATACTTGTCCTTGTTCAATGGCAAGACCTAACGACTGCACATAAATTTCAGCCAATCGTTTGGTGCATCCCATGATATTCGTTGGATTTACCGCTTTATCGGTTGAAACCATCACCATCTTTTCTACTTCATATTGAATACAGAAATCGGCAACATTACGTGAACCCACCACATTAACGAGTACTGCCTCGCAAGGATTCTCTTCCATTAAAGGAACGTGTTTATAGGCTGCAGCATGGAACACCACTTGTGGTCGATAGGTGCGGAATGCAAAATCGAGACGTGCTCGTTGACGTACGTCACCAATAACAGGAACAAACGTTAAATTGGGATAACGTTCCTCCATTTCCAAACGGAGATTATGCATTGGAGTTTCTGCATTATCGAATAATATCAATTTCTTTACTCCAAATGTTGCAATTTGACGACACAATTCGGAACCGATGGAACCGGCTGCTCCCGTCACCATAACTGTCTTACCCGCAAAATTTTCCTCTATCTCCGTCATAGAGATTTTTATCTCTTCACGTCCTAAAAGATCTTCAATCTTTATCTCTCTGATGGGTTGACGAGTGGGTTTACCATCTGTAAGTACATCGATAGATGGGGTTATAAGAATCTTTACGGACTGATCTAAACATGTACGAATTAGTCTTTCCTGCTCCTGTTGCGCATCCTTATCGGTAGCAAATAAAACGGAATCGACATGAAAACGCTTAATAAGTTTTACCAAATCCTCCTTTTCTTCAAAATAGTACACCGGACTATCTACAATACTATGATTCTTAAGCCTTTCACCATAGGTGATAAAACCAACCATATTGTAGTGGGAAGAAGAACGTAAACGTGGTACCAAAGCAACTGATTTATCGCTTGTGCCATAAACCAAAACACGTTGACGTTTATTACCATTCATACGTCTGTTGCGCAAAACATCATAACACATAATCATCATAATACGAATAATGATTAATGCGCAAAATGTGAACAAGATATCTAAAACAAACAGAGCTGAAACCTGCTTTAATGTTAGCGAGAAATAAGGAAGGAATATAAGTGTGAGAACGAGGAGCATATCCTTGCCGATAACAGCCTTAAATAGACTCACCAATTCGCGCAAAGTAGAATGTAGTATCACGATTTTGTAGGTTCGCAACACGATAAAGCCAATTATAGAATATACTAAAGCTCCCCCCATCCACACAGTATTAAACTCTATTGTGTGTCCGAGATAGGTTGAAAAGAAATGCGCCATCAATAGTGTTCCAAACGAGGCCACTAACGACATAAAAACATCAATAAATAGAATCAAACGTGAACTCACGTAACGATCCAAATGAAATTTGTCAATAAAAGCAAACATACTCATATAATTAAGTATTCTCAACTAAAAATATTAAATCAATCAAAAGACTTACAATCTACACAAGCACATGAGGTTAGGTGATTTTTTCGATGAAGCTGCGTGGAATATAAGTTGTAGCTACAGCGGCAACGCCTTCTACTACCACAACAAAACGTTTGGTGCCATGCACGCGGGTAATAAACCCTTCCATCCCCTTGAAGATTCCATCCGTAACGCGAACTTTATCTCCTTTGAGCAGTTTCTCATCAACCACATCCAAACGCTGACTTCCGGTGGTGATTACATACATGAAGATTTCCATTTCTCTGTCGGCAATGATAGCCGGCTCTGTTGTTCCAGGACGAGAATACACCAAAATAGAAATATCAGGAGTGCGACGCAGTATGTTAATATAAGCAACGGTGCATTGAACAAATAACAAAGACGTGAAGACGGGTTCTTCAATATATTCAAGTCCTTTGTCAGTTATCTTTTCAACCGAACGCATCGGAACGAAGTAACGAACTCCATCCTCTTGCAACCTCTTTATCACGCCTGCCGATCGATTATACAATACACGAAAAGCAAACCAATGCAACTCACTCATCATGAACTTTATGCTTAATTCATACTTCTTCTTCCCCACCCGACAAACTCGGATAAGCATCTAAAGACTTGGTCGCTAAATTCCACCGACACCCAGTTCAAACACGTACCCGTGATGAATGCTGTAAGTCCCTTTTGTGACATCCTCAAAACGAAGATGACACACCATGTAGACAAAGATAGTGTATATTTTACATTCAAAGAAATATTTGTACATTTTATTTTAAAATTTACCTCCCCATACAAGCGACTGAAAAACAAGCATTTACAACAAATGCGCCATATTAAATATTAAAAAAGTTACGTCATAAAGTAAAATAATCTTGAAATATACCGATAAAAAGACACGGTAAAAAAGGATGAAACAAAGAGACTCATTACATACTAAATACGGATTTTAATCCAATAAGAATGTGCGTGTATCGACTTGTTACGCCATCGTTGATTAGTTAAATAATCATAAATCAGTCGCAAAAATAACCTGCTATTGAAGGATTAGTGGTCCAAATCGGACATTACCGTCTTAATTATTTATGAAAATTTAACACAAATACGTGTAAGTAGAACAAAATATAGAAGAAAAATGGGCGATACCCCGTGGAGTATCACCCAAAAAGAACTTCAAAAACGAAACTACAAATCGGTCTTCCATAAGCCATGCAGGTTGCAATACTCATACACAGCAATAGGTTTTGAGCTGCAAACGCACACGATAGCCTCTGGTTTATCGTCTAAATCCACACGTATTCCACCGGATTCTGTTTCTACGTAAATAAATGCGATATGATGTTCAGGAAGCATCGGATGAGGATTACTGCCCACATCTATCTTAATTCTACAGTCATCCAAACGAGTCACTATAGGAACATGTTTTTCTACACTTGCATCAATCGTATTTGGACGTAAACATTCCATTTGCTCACCGCAACACACTACTGGTACATTTGAGTCCACCAATTTCATAATCACGTTACCGCAATGGCGGCATTTGTAAAACTTTGCTTTCATAACATTCTCTCATTAAATTGTAAAACATTCATTGTACTCATCAGTACAAATCAAGAGTTCTCTTGGATAGAATTCAGTCGATATGAGAACAAGGCACGATCTATACCGACTATATCTATCAAGACGGTACAAACATATCCATCCGTAAACTACGAACCAAGCATTTCACGAGATTTAACTGATAAAGAAACTTAAACAAGCTATTATGAACATAGCATTTATATGGAAGGAAACACATAGACACAAAAAACAGTCCCCGCAGATATCTCTACAAGGACTGTTTCACTAAAAAAAGGCGGTGACCTACTCTCCCACGGGTATGCAGTACCATCGGCGCGCTCGGGCTTAACTTCTCTGTTCGGAATGGGAAGAGGTGGAACCCCGAGGCTATAACCACCTAAATAACAATATTAAAACATATAACA
>JAFOXE010000061.1 GCA_017425765.1 Paraprevotella sp.
ATTTATCCACTCGATGTCAATTTCGCCTGCTGCATTTTTCACCTGCTTTTTCAACAAGCTACGCAATTCGGGTTTTTCCTCCATTAATCGGCGAATGGTGCGTATGGTAAGTTTTACAATTTCGATGTTTTGTTTTTCGTTGTGGCCACCTACATTATAAATTGAGCCATCCTTGGCTTGGGTCACCACCATATCAATGGCTTTGCAGTGGTCTTCTACATAGAGCCAATCGCGAATGTTGGTTCCCTTTCCATATACCGGTAGTTTTTTGCCCTCGAGGATGTTTTTTATGATGAGCGGTATCAACTTCTCGGGAAACTGATAGGGGCCGTAGTTGTTGGAACAACGTGTAATGCTGACGGGCATTTTGTAAGTATCCTTATAGGCGCAGACAATGTGGTCGGCACTTGTTTTTGAGGCGCTATAGGGACTGTGAGGGTCGAGCGGAGTATTTTCGGTGAAGAATCCGGTTTCGCCCAGGCTTCCATACACCTCGTCGGTGGACACTTGATGAAAACGTACGCCTTTGCGCCATGTGGGATAGCCGTTCTCGTCTTTGCCGGTTACCCATGCCTTGCGCGATGCATCGAGAAGGTTTTGTGTTCCGAGGATGTTGGTTTGCAAGAAGAGTTGCGGATTTTCGATGCTACGGTCTACATGGCTTTCGGCGGCAAAATTCACCACTACGTCAAACTTAAATCGTGCAAACAATTCTTCAACCAATCGTGCATCGCAGATGTCGCCCTTCACAAAGAAACAGCGTTCGTCGTCGATGTCGGCTGCAATGGTTCCCAAATTGCCGGCATACGTAAGCAAGTCGAGGATGACCACCTTCACATCGTCGTGCTTGGCCAAGATATACTTAATGAAATTTGCTCCGATAAATCCGGCTGCGCCGGTCACTAAATACGTTTTCACTACTCTATATGTTTTAGAATTTTGTTACAAAAGTAAGGTTTTCTTTCAGCATTCCAAAGATTTAAGGCTCAAAAATACATACACGCCTCTCGCCCATCCTCACCTTGGGATTTCCACCACTTGCAGGTCCTTAAACTCGCCCTCGTCAATGCAGAAGCGCACCAACGTGCGCACTTTGTGCCAACCTTGAAGTCCGGCGGCGCCGGGATTGATGTGCAAAAGCCCTAATGTGGCATCATACTGCACTTTGAGAATGTGTGAATGACCACTGATGAATAATTTTGGCGGACGTTCGAGAAGTTGCCTGCGCACCTCGGGTGCATAGCGCCCGGGGTAGCCTCCGATGTGCGTCATCAACACATCGGCCCCCTCGCAGGCGAAGCGCAGCCGTTCGGTATAAATCCGTCGCAAGTCGCCCCCGTCGCAGTTGCCATATACGGCCCGGAGCGGACGGAAATCGGCCAATCGACGAGCCACCTCATAAGACCCTATGTCGCCGGCATGCCATATTTCGTCGCAATCCTCAAAATATTTCAAGTATTTATCGTCCCAATAAGCATGGGTGTCTGAAAGCAAGCCTATGCGTTTCATGCGTTTTGTGCTAATTTACGTAACACAAAGTCTTTGATATAGGCAATGGTGCCCTCTACTCCCAGCACGGAAGAGTTGACACACAAATTGTATGTGGCGGCAGCGCCCCACTTGCCGGTGCTGAAGTAGTTGTAATAGGCCGCCCTTCGTTCATCGCCCGAGTGAATCAAGCGCTGTGCCTCGTGAGCTGAGATGTTTTTGAGTTGGCACAAACGTTTGATGCGGTCGGTGGTGCCGGCCGAGATAAAAATACTTATGCATCGAGGGTCGTCACGAAGCACATAGTCGGCACAACGCCCCACGATGACACACGAATTCTCATCGGCCACTTTACGTATGGCATTGCTCTGAATTTTGAACAAACTTTCGCGGCTCAGTTGGTTGTCATCGGGACTTCCGCCGCCTAAAAGGGGCGCAAAAAATCCGGAAAGAGCGCCAAAGAATCCCTTTCCACGCTCGTCGCTTTCCTCAAAAAACTTCACATTGATGCCACTCTCCTTTACGGCCAATTGCAGTACCTCCTTATCGTAAAAGGCGATTCCTAATTCTTGTGCCAAGCGTTCGCCTATCAACCGACCGCCACTGCCCAGCTGGCGTCCTATCGCGATGATTACCTTTTTGTCTGAAGTCATATATGATAAGGATAAAGAATTATTTACCAAATCGTTTATACTGATGCAAAAGCATGGTGCCGGCCACCAGCGAAGCAATAAAGTCGGATGCCGGCATTGCCATCCAAATTCCGTTCAACCCCCAAAAACGAGGCAACAATATTAATAATGGAATAAGAAAAAGTAATTGTCGCGTTAAGGACAAAAATATACTTTTTCCGGCATGACCTATACTTTGGAAAAAATTGGCCGTAACCATCTGAAATCCGATAATAGGAAACATGCACACCACAATTCTCATTCCTTGCACCGAAAGGGCCACCAACTGCTCGTCGGTGGTAAACATACGAATGCAAAACTCAGGAAACAGCAAGCAGACTACAAAACAAAGAGTAGTGATGCCGGTAGCACCATAAATAGTGTATCGAAGCACCTGACGCATGCGATCGAAAAGTTGCGCCCCGTAATTGTAGCCCGCAATGGGCTGCATTCCTTGATTCAACCCCATCACAATCATAGTAAAGAAGAATACAATGCGGTTGATGATGCCGTAGGCTCCAATAGCCAAATCGCCTCCATGTAAAGCCAAGCCGCGATTGATGATAATAACCACCAAACAAGCACACGTATTCATCAAAAATGGAGATAGGCCGATAGCGAGGGTATCCTTCACAATTTTGGAATGTAGCGCAAACGAGCCATGCCTAAAATGCAAAAATTCATTGGGATTGCTAAAGATTTTCAACTGCCACACTAAAGATACCACTTGAGCCAAAACTGTGGCCACAGCCGCACCACGTATCCCCATGTCAAACACATAAATAAAGAGTGGATCGAGCAAGGTATTCAGCACCACGGTAAGAATCGTAGCATTCATTGCAGTACGGGGATGACCGGCCGAACGCAGCACGGCATTCAGCCCCAAATAACTGTGCGTAATCACATTGCCCAGCAAGATGATTTCCATGTATTCGCGTGCATAGCCAATAGTTGCTTCGCTGGCACCAAAAAAGTACAAAATGGGGTCGAGAAAGCATAAGGATGCAGCTCCGAACAACGTACCAAGTATGACATTCAGCGTAATGACGTTGCCCAAAACTGTTTGAGCCGTTTTGTAGTCGTGCTGCCCCAACTTGACCGAAATAAGGGTTGAAGCACCCACGCCTACCATGGCACCAAAAGCCACAGAAAGATTCATGAGCGGAAAGGTTACGGCCAACCCTGAAATAGCTAAAGCACCAACACCTTGTCCGATAAAGATACTGTCGACCATATTGTATAGCGACGCTGCCGTCATGGCAATTATAGCCGGAACGGCATATTGAGTCAATAGCTTACCTACATTTTCCGTTCCTAGTTCTGTAGGTGTTTTCTTTGCTGACATAGATTAGATAGGTTCGTAACATGACGTTTAGATGCTCAAAGATATAAAAAAACATATTCAGTGGCCAGCATTTTGACCCGGTGTTAAAAAAAAATAGTCGTCAAAGAAACTTTTCAGCAAAAAAAAGATAGTATTTTGCTTTTTCTCGTATCTTTGCGAGTGGTGTGCCTAGGAGCCAAACGCTTCGAGGTGTACTTTAGTAGTGTTAATAAAGAAGTAAAAGAAAAACATTTAATCTAAATAAAAACACAAATGAGTAAGCAACTAGAAAGAATCAAAGAGTTGGTCGAGTTGCGCGCCAAAGCGCGCCTCGGTGGTGGCGAAAAGGCCATCGAAAAGCAACACGAAAGAGGTAAATATACTGCTCGCGAGCGCATTGCCATGCTACTTGACGAGGGTTCATTCGAGGAAATGGACATGTTCAAGCAACATCGTTGTACTAATTTCGGCATGGAAAAGAAACAGTATTTGGGCGACGGAGTTGTAACCGGTAGTGGTACCATCGACGGCCGCTTGGTGTACATCTTTGCTCAAGATTTTACCGTAAACGGTGGTTCTCTTTCCGAAACCATGGCGGAGAAAATCTGCAAAGCCATGGATCAGGCCATGAAAATGGGTGTGCCATGCATCGGCATCAACGACTCGGGAGGTGCGCGTATTCAGGAAGGCATTAACGCTTTGGGAGGATATGCCAACATTTTCCAACGCAACATTGAGGCCTCGGGTGTAATTCCACAGATTTCCGGTATCTTCGGACCTTGCGCCGGAGGTGCAGTATACTCTCCTGCCTTGACCGATTTTATCTTGATGATGGAGAACACCTCATACATGTTCCTAACCGGACCCAAAGTGGTAAAGACCGTGACCGGAGAAGATGTTTCGCAAGAGGAATTGGGTGGTGCCTCGGTGCACGCATCTAAATCGGGTGTATGCCACTTTACAGCGAAAACAGAAGAGGAAGCCATGGAGATGCTCCGCACCTTGATTGGCTATATACCTCAAAACAATATGGAAGAAGCACCTCGAGTAGAATGCACCGACCCCATAAATCGTATGGAAGATGCTTTGAACGAGATTATCCCCGACAACCCGAATCAAGCATACGACATGTATCAAGTGATTGGTGCCATCGTAGACAACGGCGAATTCCTTGAGGTGCAACCTGATTTTGCCCGCAACATCATCGTAGGTTTTGCCCGTTTCAACGGCCAAAGCGTGGGCATCGTGGCCAACCAACCAAGCTGTTATGCCGGCGTGTTAGATTGCAATGCCAGCCGTAAGGGTGCGCGTTTTGTGCGTTTCTGCGATGCATTCAACATTCCATTGGTTACCTTGGTAGACGTTCCGGGATTCCTTCCGGGTACCGGCCAAGAGTACAACGCCGTAATTTCACACGGTGCCAAGTTGCTTTATGCCTACGGCGAAGCCACTGTGCCTAAGGTGACCGTTACCTTGCGCAAGAGCTACGGTGGTTCGCACATCGTAATGAGTTGTAAGCAATTGCGTGGCGACCTTAACTATGCATGGCCATCGGCCGAGATTGCCGTAATGGGTGCATCGGGTGCCGTGGCTGTATTGTATGCCAAAGGAGCCAAAGAAGCCGAGGATCCAAAAGCCTACTTGGCCGAGAAGGAAGCCGAATACGACAAGCTATTCACCAACCCCTACCAGGCTGCAAAGTACGGATACATCGACGACGTTATTGAGCCGCGTAACACTCGCTTCCGCGTGATTCGCGCCTTGGCACAATTGCAGACTAAGAAAATGACCAATCCGGTGAAGAAGCACGGTAACATTCCTTTGTAACCTTATTAAAAAAGACCTATAATGAATAAACGTATAATTGGACTCTTCATCGCTTTGTGTGCCGTGGTGTGCCTTCATGCACAAGGCACCAGAAGCCTGAAGATAAGCGAGGTTGTCACCTGCAACACCGACGGACTGATTGACGAATACGGTCGTCGTGGTGCATGGATAGAGATAACCAACACGTCATGGGGCACCGTGAACATTCATAGTTGCTACTTGACTATCAATCGCGCGGCTTTGAACCCGGCTCTGTCTGTACCTGAACGCATTTCGTTGATGTCGATGGTGCCAAAGGGTGATGCACGCACCGTGCTCAAGGCTCAAGAACGCATAGTATTTTACGCTGACGGACAAACCAACCTAGGAACCTTGCACACCAACTTTGCTTTGGATGCCAGCCAAGAGAACTTTATTGCCTTATACGATGGCAACGGAGTGTCGATTATCGACACAATTACCGTACCGGTGATTGGCGAAAACCAATCGTTTGCACGCTTGTTTGCCGAAAATAAAGACGAGGCCGACACCTGGTTGATTTTGGATAAAGAAGACGTTACCCCCGGTTCGCCCAACAGAGGTCAAGCCGAAAAGGTGAATAAAGTGGCCGAATGGAAAGCCAAGGATCCATACGGTATAGCCATGAGTATAGTGGCCATGGGAATCGTATTCGGTTGCTTGTTGTTCCTCTATATCTTCTTCCGCTCCTTTGGTAAATTTATGGAATACAGCGGCAAACTAGCTCGTGTAAAAGCCATTCGCAAGATTCACGAGAGTGCTGTCAAAGTAGCCGTTATCGCCAAAGATGGTAAAGAAAGTCGCGGTATCGACATGGAAACCTACATGGCTGTTATCGGCATGGCACTCCACGAATACGAAACAGATGTACACGACGTGGAAAGTAACATCCTAACCATCATGCCCGAAGAACACACCGAATGGAATTCTAAAGACAATGCCATGAGAGAATGGCCCAAATAACCCTGCAAACCTAACAACGTAAAAATCATGAAAGAATATAAATATAAAGTAAAAGGTGCCGAGTTCAACGTAGTAATTCAAGAGGTTGACGGCGTAACGGCAAAAGTAGAAGTTAACGGCGTGCCCTTCGAGGTAGAGATGGACCGCCCCATGAAGATGATGTCCACACCGGTGATTCGCCCCGTGGCACACATTCATCAAGGTCCTGTGCAAGCCGCACCGGCTTCCATGCAACCCCAACCCCTTCCTACCGCCACTGCATCGGGTGCAGCCGTGCGCGCTCCGCTTCCGGGTACCATTGTGGCCATCGCCGTAACCAACGGACAAGCCGTCAAGAAGGGCGACACTGTAGCGGTTCTTGAGGCCATGAAGATGGAGAACAACATTACAGCCGAATGCGACGGTACAGTTACTTCGGTATGTGTAAACAAGGGTGATACGGTACAAACCGGTGCCGTGCTGCTCACAATCGGATAAATAAAATATGGACTACATCAATTTTATATTAGACAAGTTCGTCGACTTCTGGACGTATACCGGCTTTGCCAACGGCGAATTGGGCAATTACATCATGATTCTCGTGGGTGCCCTGTTCATCTTCTTGGCCATCACTAAAGATTGGGAACCTTTGTTGCTCATCCCCATCGGTTTGGGTATCATATTAGGAAACATCCCATTTAAGGCCATAGGTCTTGAAATCGGTTTGTACGAAGATCATTCTGTTCTGAATTTCTTCTACCAAGGTGTGAAAAGCGGATGGTATCCCCCATTGATATTCCTTGGCATTGGTGCCATGACCGACTTTACGGCCCTGATAGCCAACCCCAAGTTATTGTTGGTGGGAGCATCTGCCCAATTTGGTATTTACGCAGCCTACATGGTGGCCCTGCTTTTAGGTTTCGAACCCAACCAGGCCGCAGGTATTGCCATTATTGGTGGTGCCGATGGTCCTACGGCCATCTTCCTATCCTCTAAACTTGCGCCCAACCTAATGGGAGCCATCGCTGTGTGTGCCTATTCATACATGGCTTTGGTGCCGCTCATTCAACGCCCTATCATGCGCGCCCTTACAACCGACAAGGAACGCCGCATCCGCATGAAACCGGCACGCGAGGTTACTCAACGCGAGAAGATTCTCTTCCCCATCATTGGCCTTTTGATTACCGCTTTCGTAGTACCTTCAGGTCTTCCATTATTGGGAGTACTCTTCTTCGGAAACTTATTGAGAGAAAGCACCAAAACTACCCGCTTGGCCAACACTGCCGGCAGTGCATTGAACGACATTGTGGTAATGCTTCTTGGTTTAACCGTAGGCTGCTCTACACAGGCCAGTGAATTCCTTACCACCGATACCATTAAGATATTCGCGTTGGGTGCTTCTGCCTTTGTCATTGCTACCGCTTCGGGTGTTCTTTTTGTTAAGTTCTTCAACCTATTCTTGCCCGAGGGCCGCAAAATCAATCCGCTGATTGGTAATGCCGGTGTGTCGGCCGTACCTATGGCAGCCCGTATCTCGCACGAACAAGGTTTGAAATACGACCCTAAGAACTACTTGATTATGCACGCCATGGGGCCGAATGTGGCCGGTGTAATCGGCTCGGCTGTAGCAGCCGGTGTGCTTTTGGGCTTCTTAAGCTAAGAAACACACACTCATGTAGCACCTCACTACACGAGTATATAGAACACAAAGAGATGCAGGCCTCGACAACGCGAGGTCTGCATCTCTTTTTATACACATGCAAATGTGATTAAGACGAGTTAAAATTGCGAAAGTAATCCACCGAGCAACTTATTTTCATTACCTTTGCATTATATGGAAACAAATAGACGCAACAACAGAGTGCTCGTGGGCATGTCGGGAGGCATCGATAGCTCGGCCGTGTGCATGATGCTCCAAGACCAAGGTTACGAGGTGGTGGGCATCACCATGCGCGTATGGGACCTTCCCCGCCATTTTTCCTCTGCCAGCCAAGAGTTTCCCAACTTCATTCTCGAGGCCAAGGAATTGGCAGCCCGATTGGGGATAGAACATCATGTGGCCGACGAACGAACGGGCTTCAAATCCATCGTAGTAAACGACTTCGTAACACAATACCTTAAAGGGCGCACTCCCAACCCTTGCGTCATGTGTAACCCTCTATTCAAATTTCGCATGCTCACAGAGTGGGCTGACCGTTTGAATTGTGCCCATATAGCTACCGGACACTATGTCCAAGTAAAAGAGAACGACGGACGCCACTATATATATTGTGGCACAGATGCGCAAAAAGACCAGAGCTACTTTCTGTGGCGATTGGGACAAGATGTATTAGCACGCTGCATATTCCCCTTGGGCGGAATGAAGAAACCGGAAGTAAGAGCCTATCTTGACCGCAAAGGCTATGCCGTGAAAGCTAAGG
>JAFOXE010000007.1 GCA_017425765.1 Paraprevotella sp.
ATGCAAACAATAATATAAAAAAGTATCTCATTATCTAATTTATATAAGCTCCGGCTTGTAGCCGGAGCTTTCTGATTTTACTTGAATGCGTCAATAATACCCTTGAAGTCTGAAACCTTCAAAGCAGCACCACCAATCAAACCGCCATCAACATCTGGCTTTGCAAACAATTCCTTTGCATTAGAAGGCTTACAGCTACCACCGTAAAGAATGCTTACGTTTTCAGCTGCTTCTGCACCGAACTTCTCTGCGATTGTTTCACGGATGAACGCGTGCATTTCCTCAGCTTGCTCTGAAGTAGCGGTCTTTCCGGTACCGATAGCCCAAACTGGTTCGTAAGCCAAGATGATGTTAGCAAATTCTTCTGTTGTAAGGTCGAACAAAGAACCTTCTAGTTGAGCCTTAACAACTTCGTTCTGCTTTTCAGCCTCACGTTCTTCAAGTACTTCACCGATGCAGAAGATAACCTT
Source organism: Paraprevotella sp. (assembly GCA_017425765.1). Lineage (GTDB taxonomy): Bacteria > Bacteroidota > Bacteroidia > Bacteroidales > Bacteroidaceae > Paraprevotella. The sequence continues at coordinate 471 of JAFOXE010000007.1, forward strand.
CAAACCATTTGCCAATGCCAAGTTAACCTTCTCCTTAAGGATTTCTGCTGTTTCGCCGTAGTAAGCACGACGCTCAGAGTGACCCAAAATTACATAGTCTGCACCTGTTGACTTAACCATTGAAGCTGAAACTTCGCCAGTGTAAGCACCTTGAACCTTGTCTGCGCAGTTTTCAGCACCCAAACCGATTACGTTAGAATCGATGATGCCGGCTACAGAAGCCAAGTGAATAAAAGGTGTGCAGATAACCACATCGCAGTTAGGTTTGTCTGCTGCCAAAGCGTTGTTCAACTCAGTTGCCAAAGCAATACCTTCTTGCAGGTTCAGGTTCATCTTCCAGTTTCCTGCTACAATTTTCTTTCTCATGTTCTTTTCTCTAAAATTAAGTTGGTTTATAATTTTGTTCTTATGCTTGAATCTTTTATAAAACTTCTGTACCACCCACAAGCGATCTGCCAGCGTAAATAGTAGTAAAGGGATGATGTACCACAAAATCAGCGTAAACACTCTTTCGTAGAAGGCTTCGTATTGTGGTTCCTTAGCCCACGACAACTCTTCCAACGGAGCAGTCAAGTCGTATTCGTCGGGCATGGTGTTGCAATTCCATTTATCTACAATCACTCCGTCTTTAATGAGGAGCAATCCCGGATTAGCCCTAACAATGGTTTTTAGTTCTATTTCGTCTGCCTGACAAAAGTCGTACTCCGCACCGGTCATATCCTGCCAATATGTAATAGCCTCGCCATCGGAAGCCGTAAGGCAGTAGAACGAGTAACCTCTGTCCACACAATAGTCGTTCAGTTCGTTGATGCGGTCGATATTGCTATCGTCTGCATTTTCTAATCGTGGAGCAATTAGTAGAAATGTATAGCTATCGTCGGTCAAGACCTTCTCCGTAACGTCTTCCATCGTAGGCAACAGCTCCATGCAAAAGACTTGATATTGACCTTCTGTACGGCCTCCCACCTCCATAGTCTTGGCATCGATAAACGTCCAAGTGCTGTCGGGATATTCATCTTCGGCAAATTCTTTCTGCACCCCATCTTTTTCCATCACGTAGATGGTGGAATAGCGAACGGCATCCTCTTCCTGCCAATGCATCACGCCTTTTCGTAGATTTGCTCCAATGTGGTATGGACGGAAATCCAACACAGGCAGGCGATATATACAGAATAGCGACAAGCAAAGAGCAAACACCACCGTATACATGGATATAAGCCACTGATTTCGCTCCGTAATAAAACGTGTCATATGACGGTGATAACGCATTGTCACAACCGCCGCAATCAATAGGATGATGTTTTTGCCAAATGTTTCCCAATTAGTAAGACGAATGGCATCACCAAAACACCCACAATCGGTCACAGGATTGGCTATAGCCAAATAGAGTGTGAGCGGTGTCATTACCAAAAGGAACATGGTTAGAATTCCACTTGTAGTCTTACGACGGATACCATAAAACATATACAAGCCGAGGCTGAATTCGGCCACAGCCAAGCCAATGGAAAAGAATATTGGAAGACCTATTGACGACCAATCGGCCATGCCGAATGCTGCGAAATAATCCTCTAACTTGTATTGTGTTCCGCGCGGGTCGACCAACTTTACAAAACCGGAAAGTACAAAAACCACGGAAAGGAGTAAACGAGAAACGTTCACTCCCACCCAACGAAGTCTATGTAACCTTTTATTCTCCAAATTCTAATTTGATTAAGCCGAACACAGCATAATTCATCATGTCCATATAGTTGGCATCCACACCCTCTGACACCAAAGTGGCACCGGCCAAGTCCTCGATTTGCTTGGTACGAAATATCTTCATCAGAATCAAATCGGTGTACGAGCAAATACGCATTCCACGCCAGGCCTCATCGTAGTCGTGATTCTTTTTCAACATCAATTCGAGTGAGGTCTTTGCATGCTTATCATATTGTTCCAGAGCTTGTTCAGGCGTCATATCGTCGATAGAATCAGCATAACCCAACGATAATTGAATAAGACCAACTATGGCATAGTTCACAATGGCGACAAACTCTCCGTAAATATCTTCATCAATCATCGAGGTTCCTTTGACCTCAATGCTGCGAATACGATTAGCCTTAATAAAGATTTGATCGGTAACTGAAGAGGGACGCATAATTCGCCATGCCGCACCATAGTCGTGCAACTTCTTGGAAAACAGTTCACGGCACTTGGCCATCACATGCTCAAACTGTTGCTGTGTGTTCATAATCCGAAAATGTTATATAACATCGGCAAAGGTAGCACTTTCCGACGAGATATACAAAAAAGACGCACATCTCTTTAATATGTACACGCGCATGTAAGGACACACGACACCACGGTGTGGTGCCATTGCAGACGCACGTGTCTTTTCAAGCACACCTGCGTGTCTTTACGCCACATCTTCTATCATTCTTAAAAGCAATGGGGATAAAAAAAGAGCGCGATACTCGTAAGCATCGCACTCTTTGTATGTTAAACATCAAACTTTTGTGTCGCTAAATCCTTTTATGACAAGCGAAGGATTTGTCCCGGACGCAAAGTGGTGGTAGTTGAAATACGATTCAACTTACACAACTTGTTCACGGTAATGCCATGCTTCTTAGCTATGACATACAACGATTCGCCCTTTCGCACACGATGTATTTGTGCGGCTGCACGAGTACGCTTTTCTGTTTGGAATTTACGAGATTCTCTTGCTTTTGCAGCCTTCTGCGCTTCGGCCTCCATTTGAGCCAAGGTGGCTTTGCTTCCTGAATGAGGTCCCATAACATAACCACTTCCGTTTGCACGGAACATGTAGTAGTCGCAAGTTACGTCTTGTGCTTCAAAATTAAACAAATACTCCGGGTTAATTGGTTCGCCTAACAAACGTGTTTCAAAGTGCAAGTGAGAACCTGTAGAACGTCCGGTATTACCACCCAATCCGATGGGTTCGCCGGCCTTTACCACTTCGTTGGCCTTCACCAAATGACGAGACAAGTGTCCGTATACGGTTTCCAAACCATTAGGATGACGAATTACCACATAATTTCCATAACCACGACGCTCAAAAGCCACGATACGCACCTTGCCGTCAAACGCAGCGCGGATGGTGTCACCGATATACACCTTTACGTCTATACCCTTGTGGTAACGACGGAAACGCGGACGATAACCATAACGTGAAGTTATCTTGGTTCGGTCTGTGGGCATGCAGAAATTACGCATGTCTATCTTATACTCAGTGGGAAGTTCCACTCCCGCATAACGATGTACATACGTATTATTCCACTCGGGATATAGGCTATATGCAGGATTTTCTAATTCTTCATCGCCAATCAAACGTTGCAAGGCCACAGAGTCGATAGCTCTCATCTTCTTACCAACGGGGGCTTGAAGCGCCAACTTATCTTGTGCCATTGCAGGCGTTAAAGAAAACACCATCAGTGCACCTACTAAAATAGCTCTTAATCCTTCCTTAAACAAATGCATTATCTACTTACTTTCTTTTGTCTATGTGTTTATCAAATTATGTTCTCCCTATTAAAGTTCGTCCAAGGCATACATGTATGCAAGATTAGACGGAGTGTAATCGAAAATTTCTTCTGGTTTGAAGAATCTCTTGATTTCCACCTCTGCACTTTCTAAAGAGTCTGATGCGTGCACAATGTTCTGTTGATTGCTGACACAATAGTCGCCACGAATGGTTCCGGGGTTGGCATAACGTCCATTTGTAGCACCAGCCATAAGACGCACGGTCTGCACAGCCTCAATACCTTCAATGCATAAAGCTATGATGGGCGTTGACATCATTGAATCCTTAAGAATTTGGAAGAATGACTTTCCCTTCAAATGGCCATAATGTTCGTCTAGAATCTCGTCGGTTAACTGCATCATCTTTATACCTGCAATTCTAAGTCCTCTGCGCTCAAAACGAGTAATGATTTCTCCGACTAATGCACGTTGCAACGTACAAGGTTTTAAAAGTACTAAGGTTTTTTCCATGATGTATCAGTTCAAAGGTTATTGGTGTAAGTACAAAACATATGTACTCTATTTCGGCTACAAAATTAGGACTTTTTACACAATATGCCAAGGCCTCTTAACTCTTTTTTGGATAAATAAACATTAAGAGGTAACGAAATGCTATTTTTTTGATGCTCAGGAAATAGAAGACCAATTTACGTGGGTCTTTCGCAAGGCCACTAACTGCTTCCATAGAATCGCGTTTTGAGGATTCACTCCTTGCGGATCCTCGTCTAAAATTCTCGTGGCCACATCACGTGCCAATTGCAATATTTGTCCATCTCGCCCAAGATTGGCCAAACGCAAATCGAAGGCCATACCACTTTGCTGTGTACCCTCCAAATCACCGGGTCCTCGTAATTTCAAATCAGCTTCTGCAATCTCAAAACCGTCGGTGCTCTCCGTCATAATGGTTATTCGTTTCTTTGTTTCGGCCGAAAGCTGATATTTTGTTACCAAAATGCAGTACGATTGCTCGGCACCACGTCCAACTCGACCTCGTAACTGATGCAATTGAGCCAAACCAAAACGTTCGGCATTTTCAATAACCATCATCGAGGCATTGGGCACATTAACGCCAACCTCGATAACCGTAGTGGCCACCAATATTTGCGTTTCACCGGATACAAACCGTTGCATCTCAACGTCTTTTTCGGATGGTTTCATTTTGCCGTGCACCTTACTTATAGAATATTCAGGAAACACTTTGCACAATTGTGCATAACCGTCTTCTAGATTTTTTATGTCCATTTTCTCGCTCTCTTGAATAAGAGGATATACGACATAAACCTGTCGGCCCGAAACAATTTGCTGACGAATTCCTCGGTACAAAGTCTCGCGATGGTTGTCGTATTGATGCAAGGTTTGGATGGGCTTGCGTCCGGGCGGTAATTCATCGATAACAGACACATCAAGATCGCCATACAAAGTCATGGCCAAAGTGCGGGGTATGGGCGTTGCCGTCATCACCAAAACATGGGGAGGCTGGTCGTTTTTAGTCCACAACCGAGCACGTTGAGCTACGCCAAAGCGGTGCTGTTCGTCGATTACCACTAATCCCAAAGAGGAAAATCCCACCGTATCCTCGAGCACGGCATGAGTACCTACAAGGATTTGTACTTCACCCGACTTGACGCCCGTAAGAATTTGTTCCCTACGCTTTCCTTTTATGGAACCGGTCAGCAGTTCGATGTGCACATCCATACCTTGTAAAAACTCAGTGAAAGTTTTGAAGTGTTGTTCCGCCAATATCTCTGTAGGCGCCATGATACATGCCTGATAACCGTTGTCGAGCGCCATCAGCATACTCATAAGAGCAACCAAAGTCTTCCCGCTGCCCACGTCACCTTGAAGAAGCCTATTCATCTGTCGTCCCGAGCCCACATCCTTCCTTATTTCACGAAGCACACGCTTTTGCGCACCGGTAAGCTCAAACCTTAAATTCTGCGTAAAGAATTGCATAAAATACTCGCCCACCTTTGCAAAGTTTAGACCACGATATTTTTGCAACCTATCCCGAGAATAGCGTAGAATATTAAGCTGAATATAAAAGAGTTCCTCGAACTTCAAACGATAATTAGCCCTACCAAACTCGTCGGCATTCTGAGGGAAATGCATCTTTCGCAAAGCCTCATCCAACGGCATCAGATGCAATTCCTGTAACAAATAAGAAGGCAATGTTTCTTCCACAGGTTGTTCTAGGCGAGAGAATGCGGTCTGCACAAAATTCTCAATGGAACGAGAATTTAAGCCACTTCGTTTCATCTTCTCCGTAGTGCTGTAATAGGGTCTAAGCCCCATATTGGCCAACGATAGCCCATCGACCTCATCTATATCGGGATGCGGAATATTGATGCGTCCGTTATAACCTGCCGGACGTCCAAAAACAATATAATCTTTATGAAGTTTGTACCGCGAGGTAATGTATTTGATTCCCTGAAACCAAACCAGATCGACCACACCACGACCGTCACTAAAATGTGCCACCAACCTACGCTTCCTTCCCTCGCCTTCTGTTTCGTAGCTCAATATCTGCCCTTTGATTTGAACATACGGCATATCTGCATTAAGTTCATGGATGTAATAAAGTCGGCTGCGGTCGATGTGCTTATACGGGAAACAATATAACAAATCGCGAACTGTATGTATGTGCAATTCGTCGTGCAAAAGTTTGGCCCTACTCGGTCCAACTCCCGGCAGGTATTTCACATCATATTCCGTTATGTCGGCCATCTCTGTTTATTCATGCTGCAACAAGGTGGCAGCGATTTGAAGATCAAACGGTGTGGTTATCTTGATGTTTTCACGGTTTCCTGTAGTCAAAACCACAGGATGACCTAAAGCCTCCACCACCGAGGCGTCATCTGTAAACCCCGAATGATATGGCTGTTTATAAGCCTTTTTGAGCAAGGAGATAGAGAATGTTTGCGGTGTCTGTACCAAACGATATTCGTCGCGATTCACTGTTTTGCTCTTTTGTTTACCATCAATAGAACACAACTTTCTCACAGTTTCCACAATCGGAATTACCGGCACCACAGCTCCGTAAGTTCGAGCACCAGCATAACACTCTTTGATAACCGTCGTACTCACAAACGGCCGAACGCCATCGTGCACACCCACAACACCATCCGTATCATCAGGTATCAGTTGCAGTCCGTTGAGCACAGAATGGAAGCGTGTTTCACCCCCATCGGCCAACAAGTAAGGAATGTCAAAACCATAATCTTGACACAATTGAGCCCAATATGCTTGCTGCGACTTGGGCAGCACTAAAATAATGTGTAGATGCTCATCACACTTCGCAAAAGCCTCAAGAGTATGCATCAATACCGGACGTCCACACAAAGGAATGAATTGCTTGGGAATATCGCTCCCCATACGCAATCCTTTTCCTCCAGCTACAACTATTATGTAGTTTTTCTGCATCACTTTTGTAGTTCGGCATACAACATTCCGGCACGCAAAGCATCGGCTTTTTCCTTTGCACCCATCGCCTCAACGATGGCGTAACCGAATTCAAACACCGCTGCAGGTCCTTTTCCGGTGATAATTTGACCGTCACGTTCCACCAAAGCTGCCGTATAGGTAGCACCTTCCAATTGGTCGTCAAATCCGGGATAGCATGTAGCCTTACGGCCTTGCAGCAAGCCCATCTGACCAAAAATGATAGGAGCAGCACAAATAGCAGCCAAGAGTTTACCCTCCTCATAATGACGAAGAACGGCAGCACGAACGGCCACATTCTCGTTCAAATTATACGTTCCTGGAAGTCCTCCCGGCAACACCAGCATAGCAGCGTTATCAAGGTCGGCATCCTCCAGCAACAAATCGGCCTCAATCTTAATACCATGAGAGCCGGTTACCATTTTGCTGCCTGTTACCGACACTATCTGAATTGGAATCTCTGCACGTCTGACGATGTCAATCACACCCAAGCTCTCTACTTCTTCCGAGCCTTCGTCCATAAACAAATAAATAGGTTTCATGCTTCTATCTCCTATATTAACGTAAACAATCTAGGTATCTCTTTATCGTGTTTTCCAATCCATAATATAATGCATCACATATCAAGGCGTGCCCGATACTTACCTCGTCAAGCCAAGGTATACATTGACGTATGTAGGCCAAATTCTCCAAACTGAGGTCATGCCCTGC
>JAFOXE010000062.1 GCA_017425765.1 Paraprevotella sp.
AGTGGTAAAAACAGAAACGGACGCCCTATTACTAGAAAACAATCTGATTAAACGGTATAAACCGCGTTATAACGTGTTGCTAAAAGATGATAAAACTTATCCATCCATCTGCATCACCAACGAGTATTTTCCACGTATTTTTAAGACAAGACATATACTTCGTAACGTTGGCACGTACTACGGTCCATATAGCCACACACCGACCCTTAACTCACTACTTGAACTCATTAAAAACCTATATCCGCTGCGCACTTGTCGCCACACACTCACACCCGAAAGCATACGAAACGGCAAACACTCAGTGTGCTTGGAATACCACATAAAGAACTGTAATGCACCATGTGTGGGAAAAGAAAACCACGATGAATACATGAAATACATACAGGAAGTAAAGGAAATACTCAAGGGTAACACAGTAGAAATAGGGCGCAAAATGTTAGAGGAAATACGCTTGCTTGCCGAGCAACTACGCTTTGAAGATGCGCAAGTTTTGAAACAAAAGTACGACCTTCTAGAACACCATAGAGCAAAAAGCGAGGTTGTGAGCAACGTCTTACATAATATCGATGTTTTCTCTATAGAAACCGACGATCAAATCGCATATATAAACTATTTACACGTAACAAATGGCTGTATCAACCAAGCCTTTACCTTCTCATACAAGAAGAAACTAAACGAAAGTGACGAAGAACTTTTGATATTGGGTATAGCTGAAATGCGTGAGCGTTATAAGAGCTTTTCACGCGAAATCATCGTACCTTTTCCTATGGAAACAGAACTAGAAAACGTAGTCTTCACCGTACCGCAACGAGGAGACAAGAAGAAACTGCTGGATTTATCATTACTCAATGTCAAACAATACAAACTTGATAGGTTAAAACAATCCGACAAATTAAATCCCGAACAGAAAACCGTAAGAATACTAAAAGAAATACAAGACCATCTAAAATTACCCAAGATACCCCTACACATCGAGTGTTTCGACAACTCCAACATATCCGGAACCGATGCGGTAGCCGCTTGTGTCGTATTCAAAAAGGGTAAACCAAGTAAAAACGATTATCGCAAATACAATATCAAAACTGTAGAAGGACCAGACGATTATGCCTCTATGAAAGAAGTGGTGCGCAGGCGCTACACTCGAATTATGGAAGAAGAAAGTAATCTGCCCGATTTAATCATAACCGACGGTGGAAAGGGTCAAATGGAGGTTGTGCGCGAAGTGATAGAAGACGAACTACACTTGAATATTCCTATTGCCGGTCTAGCCAAAGACAACCGCCACCGCACCAATGAACTACTATACGGAAATCCTCCTGTCACAATCGGAATGAAAACAGATTCACCCCTATTCCACCTGCTTACTCATATACAAGACGAGGTACATCGCTTTGCCATCACATTTCACCGCAACAAGCGCAGTAAGCGTCAAACCGCATCACAATTAGACCAAATAAAAGGCATAGGAGAGGTTACCAAAACTGCACTCCTACGGTATTTTAAGAGCGTAAAACGAATTAAAGAAGCCGATATAAATGAAGTAGCAAAGGTCGTGGGACAAAGCAAAGCAGAACTTGTATATAATGCTCTAAACAACACATCCGCCATAACCGCAAACACAAGCAAAGAAAACCATCTCTAGGCATAAAACACACCACATAAAGTATTTCAAAGAACATAACTTGCATATGTAAGGTTTTTTGCCGAATATTGCATTAAAATTACATATACACATCAACGAATTATGAGAGTCGTCATACAACGTGTCAGCCAAGCATCCGTAACCATAAACAACGTGTGCAAATCGAAAATAAATCAAGGATTCCTAATCCTATTGGGCATCGAAGAAGCCGACGCAGACGAAGACATTATATGGCTGTGTAGAAAGATTACAGGCCTAAGAGTCTTTGATGACGAGGCAGGTGTAATGAATAAAAGTATTGATGAAATCGGCGGAAACATCATCGTTGTAAGCCAATTTACACTGATGGCCTCATATAGAAAAGGTAACCGACCATCCTATATTCGTGCAGCAGGTCATGCCACTGCCATTCCTTTGTACGAACGATTTTGTAAGGTGCTTTCGGACGAACTTGGCCGTCCAGTACAAACCGGAGAATTTGGTGCCGACATGAAGGTAAACATTCTAAATGATGGTCCCGTAACCATCTGTATGGACACTAAGAACAAAGAGTAACATGACGCTAAACGAAGCACAGCAAGAAGTTGACAAGTGGATTAAAACGTACGGTGTACGCTATTTCAGCGAGCTAACCAACATGGCTTGCCTTACGGAAGAAGTGGGAGAACTAGCTCGAGTTATAGCGCGGAAATACGGCGATCAAAGCTTCAAAAACGGCGAAAACACTGACCCAGAAGAGGAGATGGCAGACGTGCTATGGGTGCTCATCTGCTTGGCAAACCAAACGGGTGTAAACTTAGAACAAGCACTCCTAAAAAGCATAGAAAAGAAAACTCAAAGAGATAAAGAACGACATATAAATAATTCTAAATTACGATAATCATGAGCGAACAAATGAATTCACATTACATCGAGGAGAGAAACAAATACCAAGACGTCCTTGATCAATACAACACCAAGCTGAACGACGAAAAAATAAAGGCTGCAGTAGATAAGATTATTGCAGAGAAGGTGCCCGAAAACAACACCCTTGAAGTAAAGAAATTCTTGATGGGCAGCGTTGAATTGACCACACTAAAGACTACAGATAGTGATGAAAGCGTGCTTAAATTCACTGAACGCGTAAATCAATTCGAGGACACCTATCCCGATTTACCCCATGTAGCCACCATCTGTGTATACCCATGTTTTGCATCCATCGTGAGCCAATCGCTCGAGGTAGAGGGCGTAGAAGTAGCATGCGTTTCAGGTAGTTTCCCATCATCTCAAGCCCTTTTGGAGGTGAAGGTGGCAGAAACCGCTCTTGCCCTTCACGATGGTGCTACAGAAATCGATATGGTGATGAGCGTTGGCAAGTTCTTAAGCGGCGACTACGAAACAGTTTGCGATGAAATCAGCGAATTAAAGGCTACATGTGGAGAGAAGAAGTTGAAGGTAATCTTGGAAACAGGTTGCCTCAAAACCGCTGAAAACATCAAGAAGGCATCTATCTTATCTATGTATGCAGGTGCCGACTACATCAAGACCTCTACCGGCAAAGAAAGCCCTGCTGCTACCCCTGAAGCTGCGTATGTTATGTGCCAGGCCATTAAGGAATATTACGAAAAAACCGGCATCCAAATTGGTTTCAAACCTGCAGGTGGCATGAACACCGTTCACGATGCGTTGGTATATTACACCATCGTGAAAGAAGTTTTGGGCGAACAATGGCTCACCAACCAATGGTTGCGTCTTGGCACCAGCCGCTTGGCCAACTTGCTACTAAGCGAGGTTAAGGGCGAAGAAATTAACTTCTTCTAAACCCAACGCCCTCATCTTATAAATTCAATTACAAAAGTGACTCGTACCCAGAAAATGTACGAGTCACTTTTTCTTTCCCTCTACCCTACTCCCTTTTGATGAAAACAGCACGTCAAAGAGGCTTTGAGATTCGCATAAATTCGACCATAATGCCGAGTTTGCGGAAATAACGAAATTTCAAAAAGGATTTTGGGGTGTCAAAACACTTATTTACAGGTGTATAGACACAAAAAACGATGTACAGAATAAAATGCAATCTAGAACAAAAAAACAAGAACAGCACTGTAAAAAAGAAAAATCCCTTCAAAAAACCGATTTTTCGTCACCGACTAATATAAAAGGATAAAAGCGATCGATGCAACCACACCACCAACATCGGAAAACAACCCCGACAAGAAAAATCGAAAAATTCAAGAAGAATAAGAAACGGGATGAACCAAATGAAAAAAAGAGGTGCTCATCCCCAACACTGAAACTACACGGTGCGATTCACAGCAAAGTCGGCATACATACGCAAAGAGTTGGCCACCTCGGGATGTTCACACGCTTTCAACAAATCTATGGCGCGAGCATGGAAGTCCATCATCTTGTGCTGTGCATACTCAATACCTCCACTCTTTTTGGTAAAATCAACCAATTGTGCAATCTCTTCTGCGGTAGCCTCTCCGGCACGAACCTTAAATGCCAAGGCACGCATATCCTCAGCCCCATCCTGCGACACCGCGTATATTACAGGCAAGGTAAGCTTACCCTCTTGCATGTCGTTGCCCGTAGGCTTTCCGATTTCCGATGCATCAAAATAGTCAAAAATATCATCTCGCAACTGGAAACACACGCCCACATACTCGCCATACAAGCGCGCCCATTCCACATGTTCCTCAGATGCACCCGACAAATATGCACCCACCTTAGCACAAGTTTCAAAGAGTGATGCCGTCTTCTTGCGAATCACATCTAAGTACGACTCCTCATCTATCACCCCGGAATCTATATTTGACAATTGCTTTAATTCGCCTTCTGCAAGCGTTTTGCCCAACAAGGCAACCCATTCCACTACTCTACTGTTTTGCGTCAAAGCAGCGTGTTGCAAAGCCGTGGAGAGCATATAATCACCCACCAATACAGCAGCCTTATTATCCAACAAGGCGTTCACCGACTTCTGACCTCTGCGTCGGTCACTCTCGTCCACCACATCATCGTGCACCAAACTGGCCGTATGTAACATCTCCAAAGCAGCAGCTGCATGCAGCACAGCTTTATTCACCTCTCCGCCATAACGTGCCCAAAGTAGAACCATAATGGGACGCATCATCTTTCCCTTTCGTTGTAATACATGACGAAGTGCCACGCCCAAAATCGGATTGGCGTGCTGCAAAGATGAACCGAAAAGTTCTTGAAAATCCTCCAGTTCCTTAACGATAGGTTGACGAATTGATGATAAAATATCCATTGAATGGCATTCTGTTTGTCTTGCAAATTTACATAAAAAAGAAAAGCGAATCACATTTTTTGCGTATTTTTACGGAAAATATAAAAGCACACATGAAGAAACTTTTTCTATTAGATGCCTATGCCCTTATTTACAGAGCATATTATGCCTTTATAAAGAACCCACGCATCAATACCAAAGGCTTGAACACGTCAGCCATTTTGGGCTTTGTAAACACTCTTGAAGAGGTGCTCACGAAGGAACAACCTACACACATAGGTGTTGCTTTCGACCCTTCCGGCCCCACCTTCCGACACTATAAG
>JAFOXE010000063.1 GCA_017425765.1 Paraprevotella sp.
GGCTATAAGGGTATTTTCCGTGGAATGATGAAAGAGTTTGGATTCAAATATGTTATCTCTACTTTGCGCGAGTCGTTTTCGGCCACACACAATGGTTGGAAGGCGATGATTTACAACGGCGAGGAATTTTATGTATCAAAACGATACGACATCAGTCCTATTATTGACCGTGTGGGTGGTGGTGACTCTTTCTCGGGTGGTATAATACATGGCTTGCTTACCATGTCTACGCAAGCTGAAGCTCTTGAATTTGCTGTGGCAGCTTCTGCATTAAAGCACACAATTCCAGGTGACTTTAATTTTGTTTCTGCTCAGGAGGTAGAGGCTTTAGCCGGTGGCGCAGCAAACGGACGTGTTCAAAGATAATTATTTATTTGTCGTTATAAATTAAGAAAGATGGCAAGATTTGATAAGTTGGCCGTACTAAACAAAATAGGTGAAACGGGCATGGTGCCCGTATTTTACCATAAAGATGCAGAGGTTGCCAAGAAGGTGATTAAGGCATGTTATGAGGGTGGAGTTCGTGCTTTTGAGTTTACCAATCGTGGCGATTTTGCTCACGAAGTTTTTGCGGAATGTGTTAAATATGCAGCTAAGGAGTGCCCGGAATTGGCCTTGGGAATTGGTTCGGTTGTGGATGCGCCCACTGCGGCATTATATATACAATTGGGCGCTTGCTTTGTTGTAGGTCCGTTGTTTAATCCTGACATCGTTGCTGTATGTAATCGTCGCCTTATACCTTATTGTCCGGGTTGTGGAACTGTATCGGAGATTGGTAAGGCACAGGAGATGGGGTGCGACTTGTGTAAGGTGTTCCCTGGCGACGTTTATGGGCCTGCCTTTGTGAAGGGCTTGATGGCACCGTGCCCATGGTCAAAGATTATGGTAACTGGTGGTGTTTCGCCCACAGAAGAGAATATTTCTGGATGGATTAAAGCCGGTGTGTATTGTGTAGGGATGGGATCCAAGTTATTCCCTAGCGATCGTGTGCAAGCCGAAGACTGGCAATATGTCACGGATAAGTGTCGTGAGGCTTTGGGATACGTTTCATCTGCACGTTCAAAATAGATGCTCATGTAGAGCATGGGTACATGCTCAGGTATATATAAACTAGACGCTCGCCTTAATGCATCAAGGCGAGCGTCTAGTTTATATTATAATATAGGTGTTATTTCTTTCGTCTGAACTCGGCGCAGATGACAGCTGTAGCAATGGCTACATTTAGGCTTTCGCTTGTGGTTCGTCCAATGGGGTAGTTGGGGATGAATAGTTTTCGGTTTACGATTTGTTCAACTTCAGAAGATATTCCGTTGCCCTCGTTTCCCATTACGATGATACCGTTTTCAGTTAGTTGTGCTCCCTCGTACATGTTTTCTCCGTCTAGGAATGTACCGTATATCGGTATCTTGTTGTGTGCAGCTTCGTTAAGCAATTCGGGCAATTCTACATAGTGTATTTTTACACGTGCTAATGCTCCCATGGTTGCTTGTACCGTCTTCGGGTTGTATGCGTCTACTGTGTCATTTGAGCAGAATACATCCTCAATACCAAACCAATCGGCTATACGAATAATGGTGCCTAAATTACCGGGATCTTGCACTCCGTCCAGGGCAATGTAAAGTCGGTCTTTACTTATTCTATTTTCTATTTTGTCGTGCTGCGGGATTTCGAATACAGCTAATATGTCTTGTGGCGTTTTTAGGAATGAAACCTTCTTTAGCTCTTCTGCTGTTACTTTGTCCACTTCAACATACTGAGCTGCTAATTTAGATGCAATGGATTGATTGTTGTTAATCCATTCTTCCGTGGTAATCAGGGATTTGCATTTTAGTGTGTTAAGTAAATCTTCAATAAGTTTTGTGCCCTCGGCCACGAACATATTGTGAGTACGTCTATATTTCTTTTGTTCAAGGGAGCGGATGATTTTTATTTTATTTTTACTTAGCATACCGTGGATTTGATGAAGATGTTTATGCAAAGGTATAAATATTTGAAGAATATACGCTTGGGTGGATGGGCTTATTTCTATAAAATCATTATCTTTGTAGTTAATCAGTATGTAACGACATCGTGTGATGAGGATGAATAAATGGAATTGGGCGCTTTGCGGGCTTGTGCTTGTGTTGCTGAGTGGTTGCTCGGCTCAAAAGTTTATACCCGAAGGTCGTTATATGCTGGACCATGTGTCGGTAGAGAGTACTGATGCTCAACTTAAAGTTGGTACTTTGAAGGGATACATCCGTCAACACCCTAACTCAAAATGGTTTAGTTTACTTAAAATACCGATGGCGCCTTATGCCCTTTCCGGTTTAGATGGTAGCAAACCTATAAATAAACTACTGCAAAAGATTGGCGAACCACCGGTGGTTTATGATACTTTGATGGCTCGTCATACGTACGAAGACATTGAGGCTGCCGTGCAGAATTTGGGCTACCTGCAGGCTGATGTAGAAAAGGTTGAAGAAATTAAAGGTAAAAAGTTAAAATTAA
Source organism: Paraprevotella sp. (assembly GCA_017425765.1). Lineage (GTDB taxonomy): Bacteria > Bacteroidota > Bacteroidia > Bacteroidales > Bacteroidaceae > Paraprevotella. The sequence goes on from JAFOXE010000063.1 coordinate 2,491, forward strand.
AGTACATAATAACACCTAATACGCGTTATACCATACGTCATATAAACTATCGTATAGACGATGCAGAGGTGCGTAGGTTATATTTCGATAGGCACCAAGAGTCTTATTTGCATAGTGGAAATGCATTCGACCTTAACGTGTTGGACGCAGAGCGTTCGCGAATACATAATTTACTGGTAAATGAGGGCTATTATCGTTTCAATAAGGAGTTTATTCGTTATGAGGCGGACACGACTATAGGCAATCATCAGGCCGATGTTACGTTAATGATTTCAAAATATCGTCGCACAATGCGTGACGAATTGCAGGATCATCGCAAATATTATATTAGGAATGTAACATATTTGAATGACATTGACTATAATGCCTTCAAACAAGACTCTGATATGTATTATAGTACGGTGTACGGTGATAAAACTATATATTATAAGGATAAACTTTCACTCCGTCGTCGGTTGCTCTCGGATCGTACATGGGTGAGCAAAGACTCGCTTTATAGAGAAAATGATGTGCAGATGACGTATAGTCGATTGGCTCGTTTGCATGCCTTGATGGGTACAAATATTCGTATGGAGGAGGTGCATCCCAATTCCGATTCGTTGGATTGTTACATTTCTTTGTATTCCAACCGACGTCATTCGGTAAATACGGAACTTGAGGGTACAAACTCGGCGGGTGATTTGGGTGCAGCTCTTTCATTAAGCTATCAAAACAGAAATATGTTCCGTTCTTCCGAACTTTTCAGTTTGAAGTTTCGTGGAGCTTTTGAAGCCATTACGGGCTTGGAGGGATATAGTGATGAAAATTATGTAGAGTTCAGTGCCGAGGCCTCTTTGACATTCCCTGATTTTAAGTTTCCGTTTTTATCTCGTGCTTATCGACGTTCTATTCAGGCAACGTCTGAGGTAGCCGTACGTTTTGATTCACAAAATCGTCCGGAGTTTCATCGTCGTGTACTCACTTCTTCGTGGCGTTATCGATGGACCAAGCATAACAGACGATTACAAAGTCGTTTTGATCTCATCGACTTGAACTATGTGTTTATGCCGTGGGTATCCGATACGTTCCGTAAAGATTATTTGGATGATGCCGGTAGTAGAAATGCTATTTTAAGATATAACTACGAAAATCTCTTCATTATGAAGATGGGATATTCGTTTTCGTATACATCAAATCCCGGGGCTACTCAAAATTCTTCGTACGGTGCGAATGCGGTAAGTGTACGTTTTAATATAGAGTCGTCGGGTAATTTGTTGTATGGGGCGAGCAAGTTATTTCAAGCACAGCAGAATAACGACAAGCAATATACCGTGTTGAACATTGCATATGCACAATATGCAAAAGCCGATTTTGACCTCAGTAAAAGTATTCGTATTGACGATCGCAACTCATTGGCGTTGCACTTTGGAGTAGGGGTGGCATATCCATATGGAAATTCTACCATCTTGCCTTATGAAAAACGATATTTTAGTGGTGGTGCCAACAGTGTGCGCGGATGGTCGGTTCGAGAATTAGGTCCAGGAAGCTATACCGGCACGGATGGACGTATAGATTTCATTAATCAAACCGGTGATGTGAAACTCGACTTGAATGTGGAATACCGTACTTATCTGTTCTGGAAGTTGCACGGTGCCTTGTTTGTGGATGCTGGTAACATTTGGACCATACGTGAATATGAGGAACAACCCGGCGGACAATTCCATTTTGATACATTTTGGAAGCAAATTGCCGTGGCTTACGGAATGGGCTTACGACTTAACTTTGGTTATTTTATATTGCGCTTGGATGGTGGCATGAAGGCTGTCAACCCGGCTTATACAGACCGTAAGCAACATTATCCCATATTGCGTCCCAATTTTGGTCGTGACTTCACTTTACACTTTGCAGTGGGCCTTCCATTTTAATCAACCATTTCTTGTTGCGCTTTGTTAGTTGCAAGGCATAGTTGGTTTGTTTACTTACGTAGGGAGTGCTATCGAGATTGTCACGTTGAATAGAGTTTAGCACAACGCAGTGAATAATAGCTGTGGTGTCATTTACCTTTTCGTAGCTTAGTTTATTCATGTCGAGCGTAGCCACATTTTGAGATGTGTTATATGTAGAAATCTCCAGTTCGTTTACATTCGAGGCTCTCCACATCAAAAACAACTTAGATTCTGGTGTGGTGTGTTGACTTGCTTCGTCAAAATAATAATTGAAGTAATTTTCCGTAAAAAGTTTTGTTGTGTTTAATATATCTTCTTTATCAGCTTCTTCTATAGATGAGCATGCGCTACCAATCACACATAGAGCGAATAACAAAGATTTATGTGAAAATGTTTTTAATTTTATCATGAGTTGTTGCGTGTTTTGAGTTCTTCGCAAAGATAAAAAAATATTTGTCCATCTTTGCTGTTATTCGTATATTTGCATAAATATAGATGAAAATATGCTGAATTTTATAAGCCTAGGTAGTGGTAGTAGTGGTAATTGTTATTTGCTATTATCATCAGAAGGTGGAATATTGATAGATGCTGGAATCGGAGTACGACATATAAAAAAAGTGTTGCACACATACGGCTATTCATTGGATATTATTAAGGCCGTGTTTGTTACACACGACCATGCAGACCATATTAAAGCGGTGGGTGTATTGGCTAACGATTATGATATACCCATTTATGCAACGGCGCCAGTGCATGAGGGCATTAATCGTAATTATTGCGTTACTTCGAAGTTGACCGAAAAACATATACGATATGTTGAGAAGGGGCAGATTCTGCGCTTTCTCAATTTTGACATAACTCCGTTTGAAGTGCCTCACGACAGTACAGACAACGTGGGATATATGATTTGTTATGACGATAAGACGTTTTGCTTGATTACAGATGTAGGCCATGTTACCGATGATATTCGTAAAGCGGTATGCGAAGCAAACTACTTGATACTTGAGGCTAATCATGATGAAGACATGTTGAAAATGGGACCATATCCGGCTTATTTGAAGGGTAGAATCATGGGTGATCACGGACATTTATGTAACAACGAGGCGGGAAAATTGTTGGCCGAGAGCGTGTCGGAGAAGATGCGCCATGTTTGGTTGTGTCATCTGAGCGAGGAGAACAACCACCCTGAATTATGTAAAAAAACTGTATTCTCTATATTACGTTCGTATGGGATTATTGCCGGAAAAGACTTCGATGTAGAGATTTTGAAGCGCAGAACACCTTCTCAGGTATATGAACTGTAGAAAATATTGAAAAAACACGAAGGAAGTCTTGGTGGTTTCGCCGAAATGAGTTACCTTTGCACTCGCAAAAGAAAAACAAATGTTGCGTCCTTAGCTCAGTTGGTAGAGCAATTGACTCTTAATCAATGGGTCCAGGGTTCGAATCCCTGAGGGCGTACATTTCACTAGAAGACAACCAACGTTTTCAAAGTGTTTTTTGTAGATGCGTCCTTAGCTCAGTTGGTAGAGCAATTGACTCTTAATCAATGGGTCCAGGGTTCGAATCCCTGAGGGCGTACAAAAAGATGGTCGTTTGACCATCTTTTTTTGTTTGTGTGCTTTCTGTTTCTCGTACCAATCCGTAGGTCTTTATCAACGTAGTTTTGAATTCTTGCCTAGATATTTGGAGAATTTTGTGTATGCAATATGATAAATGTATTAAAGGATTTATCTTTGCTACTGAAGAATAGATTTAAGCATGATGTGGAATAGAAAGTTGCATAAAGAAATTTATAATATAGCC
>JAFOXE010000008.1 GCA_017425765.1 Paraprevotella sp.
CATATCGCCCATTACTACAACTTTCATATTGGGGTTGGCAGTCATAATGCTGTCTTTCAGTTGGCGAACTTGTCGTCCACCCAATTCGCGATAATGTGAGGTGGCAAAACGGCTGGGCCAGTGGCATACAATAAAGGTGATTTCATCGCCTGCAAGACGGCCTTGCACGGTGAGGAAACCACGAGTCTGTCGTCCGCTGTCCTGCGGTTCGTATACATAGGGTTGCAAAAAAGTTTTGTCTACGGTGAAGAATTCGGGATTGTAGATAAGGGCGCAGTCTACTCCGCGTTTATCCGGCCCTTCGATGTGCACCACCTGCATGTTGCGTTCTTTTAGTTTAGGTTGCGCCACAAGGTCGTTCATCACGCGAGCGTTCTCTACTTCGGAAACTCCAATCACAGAGGCGCCGATTTGGGGAAGCATGTCGGTACCGAGTTCGGCCAATACACGCGACATGTTGGCCAATTTAGCCTTGTACTTCATTCCGGTCCATTTATACGAACCGTCGGGTAGAAACTCGTAGTCGTTCTTGCCTTTATCGTGAATGGTGTCGAAAAGATTTTCGAGGTTGTAGAAGGCCACGGCATAGCATCCAAATTTCTTTTCTTGTCCGTGTACAGATAATACGAATGCGGTTAGGCATATCACCCAGATACAAATATTTTTCATTTTTCGACTTCTTTTTGTTCTATGTGGGCAAAGATAATTTCTTTTGGTGATATAAATGCTGTTGAAATGAAAAAAACGGCTAAAAATGCGGTGACGAACGAGATTTTTTTCATTACTTTGCATAATCGAGAAATAAAATTTAGATGTTTTATATGAGAAAAGAGCTTAAATTAGTGGCGGTGTTGCTTTTGTTGGCACCCCTTTGTTTTGCTCAGCAAACAAATCAAGACGCGCTGAAAGTGATGAAGAGCGACCAAGCCTCCTTTACTTTCACCGAATCGCAGTTGGGCGAGGATGATGATGTAACTCAGAATGTCATCATGGTAAACTCAAATAATAATGTGTATACCAGCAATATCGGTTACCTCTTCAGCCCTATGCGATTTAAGTATCGTGCGTACGGATCACGCTATAATGATGTGTATTTCAACGGCGTGAACGTGAATAATGCTGAGAATGGACAATTTAATTACAGTACGGTGGGCGGTATGAACGACGCCACCCGTGGACAAGAGAGTGTGTCGCCTTACGAAAGTAATATGTTCGGCGTGCCCAACTTAGGTGGTGCCAGCAACTATAATTTCCGAGCAAGTAATTACGCGGCGGGCAGCAAAGCAACTTTAAGTGGCTGTAACCGTAATTATGTGGCACGAGCAATGTTTACCCATGCCACCGGCTTGATGAAGAACGGATGGGCGTTTATGGGTACCGTGGGCTACCGCTGGGGAAAAGAAGGATTTTCAGAGGGAACATTCTACAATTCATTGGGCTATTTCTTGTCGGCGCAGAAGGTGTTCAACGACAACCACAGCCTTTCGTTTGCAACATGGGGAAACCCATCTGAAAGGTCGCAACAAGGAGCCTCTACCGACGAGGCCTATTGGTTGGCAAACGACCGCTATTATAACCCATATTGGGGATATCAAAACGGGAAGAAACGCAACTCGCGTGTGGTAAACAATTACGAACCTACTGCGTTGATTACATGGGATTATAAAATCAACGACAAGGCTTCGCTTACCACATCGTTATTGGGCCGTTATGTGATGTACAGTTCCACGAAATTAAATTACAATAACGCCAACAATCCGGCGCCGGATTATTGGAAAAATTTCCCGAGCTACCAATATAATGTGTGGGAACCGGGTAGCGAAGACAATACCGAGGATGCATTGGCAGGATGGTGGAATTCTTATAACTACTGGACCGCTAGCAAGGCCAACAGACAGATTAACTGGGATAACCTTTACTTCGCCAACCAACAATTGAATGCTCAAGGTGCGGATGCTGCTTACTACATCCAAGCGAAGCACAACGACCATTTGACCATGAACTTGTCTTCTACTTTCAACTTCGAAATCAACAAGCAAAGCAAGTTTGTAGGTGGTGTGCAGTTGGGTACAAACAAGGGTATGCACTACCAGACCATGGAGGATATGCTGGGAGCTAAGTATCTGCGTAATATCAACACCTACGCTGTGGGAACATATCCCGCAAGCGATCCACGTGTACAGTACGACTTGAACAATCCAAATGCCTATGTGCAAGAAGGCGACAAATTTGGATATGACTACGATTTGAATGTACAAAACGCCAAACTTTGGGCTAAGTATGAAGCCGAAGAAGAGGGCGTAAGAGCCTTCTTGGCCGGACAAATCGGTGGTACTCAGATGTGGCGTACCGGACATATGCGTCATGGTATGGCTGCAAACAATTCGTATGGCGACAGCCAAAAGGCCTACTTCTTGGACGGTGGCGTGAAGATGGGATCTACCTTCAGCCTCGGTCACGGAAATTCTATTACCCTCGGTTTGGGCTTGGAATCACGTGCCCCACGTGCTAATGTGGCCTTCGTTGCACCGGAAATCAACAACGATTTCGTGGATGATTTGAAGTGCGAGCAAATCCTTTCTGCCGAACTTGGTTATGCATTGAATACACAATGGGTCCGCGCCAACTTGACCGGTTACTATGCATGCAGCCGTAAGGGAAATGAGTGGCAGAACTTCTACTTTGACGATGTGAATAGCTTTACTTACGTTTCGTTGAGCGACGTGGCAAAGGATTATTATGGTGTGGAATTGGGTATTCAGTTGAAATTGACATCCAATTTCCGTATCAATCTTATCGGATCAATGAGCGATGCAAAATACGTGGAGAACACCAACGTGAAGTATATGCTTTCTACAGAAGGTGAAACGAAGTCCGATGTATGCTACAATAAGGATATGCGTGAGAGTGGTACACCCCTCACCGTGGGTAGCATTGGTTTGAGCTATAATGTGAATGGTTGGTGGCTCGACTTGAAGGGTAATTACTACGATCGTATTTATTTGAGCTACTCGCCTAACCGTCGTTACGGCAGCACAATGGTTACAAATGGAGATATTGACAATGCCGGTAATTATATCGTGCCCGAGCAAGCACAAGGTGAGGGCGGCTTTATGTTGGATGCGTCAATCGGCCGTCAATTCAACATCGGCCGTGGCCAGAAACTTGGCGTAAACTTGATGTTGACAAATGTTTTGAATAATACAGACATGGTGAGTGGAGGTTATGAACAAAGTCGAAGTGACTACACTACCAACAGCGACGGAACGAAGAACGATGTTCGTACCTATAAGTTCTCGCACAATCCTAAGAAGTATTATGCACAAGGCATTAACGGTATGCTCAACGTAACTTATCGTTTCTAATCCGAATCACAAATACAGAACATCATGAAGACAAAGAAACTATTTCTATATATGGTGGCAATGGCAACAACGCTGTTTGCTACCACCTCGTGCATGGATGGCGATTGGGATGCTCCTGATTTGACCAATCCACCGTATGGAAACAATACCATTACGGTGAGGAAGGCTACCACCATTGCCCAATTGAAGAAAACTTACTCTAGCGAGATTGCTAATAAAGGATATAAGTTAGTAACCGATGACATCCAGTTGAAGGCCATTGTGACCGGTAATGACATAGGTGGAAACTTGTACAAGCAGATCTCGATACAAGACGAAACCGGTGATATGATTGTGGGTATCAATGCCAGCGGATTATATCCGTATATGGCTGTGGGGCAGACCATCATTATCAACCTAAAAGACCTTTATATAGGTGGATACGGGCAGCAGGCACAGATAGGAAGCCTATACAACGGCGGTATCGGACGTATGGAACAAGACGTTTGGAAACAGCATGTACGTTTGGTGGGTGCACCAAAGCCCGAACTCGTGGTGCCGGTAGAATTTGATCCAACTTGGAATATGGCCGATTATTGTGGTAAATATGTTAAGTTGACAGACGTAACCATTGAAGGTGCAGACGGCAAGGCTGTTTTGGCTCCGGATGATGGTAGTGTGTCATTGACCAGCAATTGTGCCAACCGAAACATTAAGGGCCTAAGCAAAACCAATGTGGTGTTGCGCACCAGTACTTATGCCGATTTTGCCAATATGGTAATTCCGAGTGGCAAGGTGGATATCTATGGTATTGCCACCCGCTACAACAACACTTGGCAAATTCTTATGCGCTCAGAAAGCGACATCGTAATTAAGTGATATAAACTTGTAAAACCATAAAGAATATATAGTATGAAAAAGATTTATAAAGCATTATTTTTGCTTACGGTAGGTGCTTTTACCTTCACCGCTTGTGAGGATGTTCCTGCACCTTATCCAATTCCGGGTACGGAACAAGGTAGTGACGATTCCGGTCAAGGTGGTGGCGGAAGCACAGGTTTGAATGTGATCTTCTCGGAAGAGTTTGATGGCGGTCAAGGTAAGTTCGTGTTTGATGTGGTGAGCAATCCGTCAAATCTATCTTATGTATGGAAATCAGAGACCTACAATACATCTACCTATTTGAAAGCGTCTGCTTATGCTTCTAGCAAGTCGAATGAGGCTGAGGCATGGGCAGTGTCTCCAGCTATCAACTTGAAGGATTCAAAGAAAGCTACTCTTAAGTTCCGTCATGCTATCAACAAGATTGCTCCGGGAGTACCTAGTGAGATGATGACCGTTTGGGCATCTACCGATTATGCAGGTGATGTAAAAACTGCCAAGTGGACCAAATTGGTGGTGCCAACTTATCCTGCGGGTGATTCTTGGACCTTTGTGGATGCGGGTAGCATAGACTTGGGTGCGTTCTGCGGTCAGGCTAAGGTGTATATCGGTTTCAAATATACCAGTACAAACGATTATTCCGGTACATGGGAAGTGGATGCCTTTGAGGTGTTGGGTGACGGTACGCCGATGACAGACGAACCTGTAGCTCCTCCTACAACCGACGGAGAGGGCACATTGGAGAAGCCATATAGCGTTTCTGAAGCACTTGCTTTGGTTACTTCCGGCAATATCCCTGCCGAGGAAGTGTACATCCAGGGTGTGGTGTCTTATATCAAGGAAATTTCAACAGAATACGGTAATGCCACCTACGATATTTCGGCAGACGGTACTGCTAATGGTGACCAATTGACCGTTTATCGTGGTAAATATCTCAATGGCGACAAGTTTACATCTGAAGACCAACTGAAGGTAGGCAATAAGGTAATCGTGTTGGGTGTGTTAACTAAGTACTACGATTCTCCTCAGGTAAATACCAACAGCAAGTTGTATTCAATTGATGGCGTCGGTGGTAATGAAGGCGGAAATACCGGCGGTAATGAAGGTGGAAACACCGGTGGCAATGAAGGTGAAGAAGGTGGCGGCGAAACCAATGAGGACATCTATGAAGGTGTCCCCGGTGAATGGGGCAACTATCTACTCAATGGTGGTTTTGAAGAGTGGTCGGGTAATCAACCCATCCATTGGGAGACCGCTTGCACAGCTGGAAATGCAAGTATGAGCAAGAGTACCATCGCTCGCAGTGGCAATTCTTCTGTATTGGTTAAGGGTTCTTCTAAGAACACTCGTATTGCATTCCGCGAAATGACTCTTCCTGCCGGTACGTATATCTTCTCATTCTATGTTCGTGCAGCGGGTGATGTAGAGGGCAGCTGCCGTCCGGGCGTTGCTTTCCCACCAGCCGAGGGATCATTGACCGGTAATGATTATGTGTACGGTGACTATGTAAACAATCTCAGTACAGATGAATGGACCGAAGTATCTCATACAATTACGTTGGAAGAAACCAAGACCGTGTGTGTACTTGTGATGAATCCAAAATCTCCGGGTAAGGACTTCTTGATTGATGATGCTAGGTTGATTTGCATGCGATAATCGTTCCGAGCACATCAAAACGATGTATAAAAGAGCCGTAGATCTCGTTGAAACGAGGCCTACGGCTCTTTCTTTCCACACCATGGTGTAGAGGCATACTACACCATGGTGTGTTTTTTAGTGATACGATGATGTGTTTTTGCTGAAAATATCGCCTTAAATACATTACGATTAAATAAAAATGTCTATCTTTGTCCGTTGGAAAAGACTATTTATTTATAACTTAATTTATAAACATTATGGTAAACTACAAAGATTTAGGTCTTGTAAACACTCGTGAGATGTTTGCTAAGGCTGTAGAAGGCGGTTATGCTATTCCTGCGTTCAACTTCAACACTATGGAGCAAATGCAGGCTATCGTTCAAGCTGCTGTTGAGACTAAGTCTCCGGTTATTATGCAAGTTTCTAAGGGCGCACGCAGCTATGCCAATGCAACAATCTTGCGTTACATGGCTCAGGGTGCTGTAGAATATGCAAAGGAATTGGGTTGCGAGAACCCACAAATCGTTCTTCACTTGGACCACGGTGATAGCTTCGAAATCTGCAAAGATTGTATCGACTCTGGTTTTTCTTCAGTGATGATCGACGGTTCACACCTTCCTTACGAAGAAAACGTAGCATTGACTAAGAAAGTTGTTGAGTACGCACACCAATTCGACGTAACTGTAGAAGGTGAGTTGGGCGTATTGGCCGGTGTTGAAGACGATGTAGTTGCTGCTGAGTCACACTACACTAAGCCGGAAGAAGTACAAGACTTCGTTAGCAAGACAGGTTGCGATTCTTTGGCTATTTCAATTGGTACTTCTCACGGTGCACACAAGTTCACTCCGGAGCAATGTACTTTGGTGAACGGTGTATTGGTTCCTCCTCCATTGGCATTCGACGTGTTGAAGGAAATCGAAGAGAAACTTCCTGGATTCCCCATCGTTCTTCACGGTTCTTCTTCAGTTCCTCAAGATGAAGTTGAAACTATCAATAAGTATGGTGGTGCATTGAAGGCCGCTATTGGTATTCCAGAAGAGCAATTGCGTAAGGCTTCTCAGAGCGCTGTATGTAAGATCAATATAGATTCAGACTCTCGTTTGGCGATGACTGCAGCTGTACGTAAAGTATTTGCTGAGAAACCAGCTGAGTTCGACCCACGTAAGTACTTGGGCCCAGCTCGCGACAACATGAAGAAGATGTACGAGCACAAGATTGTAAATGTGCTTGGTTCTAACGGCAAGTTGTAATTGCGAAATGCTGTAGAAAGTACAGAAGCTATAGGGTGATTAGATATACCTTATAACATATTTGAAATCCTCTTGAGGTTATGCCTTGAGAGGATTTCTTTTTACAGCCGATGTAAAAGAAAAGTGCATATCCGCAAAGTCGGGTATGCACTTTTTTGTCTTTGAAATGTATTTAGTGATGAAACTACTTACTTGTCTTTTATCGTTCGGATGCCACCGGAGAGTTGGTGGAATGTAACTTTTGTAGAATTTTTCTTGTCAAACAAAACATTACTCAAGATTTCCACCTTACCAAATTGTCCCATAGGAAATTCACCTTCAACGAATGTCTGATCTTGATTGTGTATGCGAATTTGGGCTCTACCGGGTACGTTGTAATAGACTCCGGTTTCCATCTTTACTTTTTTCTTTGTTGTTTTTTCATCGTACACCGGTTCGGGGATTACTTTCAGGTCCTTGATGCTGATGTATATGGGTTCTCCGCATAAATCGTCTTTGTCCACGATGCCAAGCTTGTTTGAAAAGCGGAATAGAACGTCTTTATCTAATTCGCTATTTGGCTCCACGATAAACGAATAAATTTCGGTTGAGGTTTCTGAAAATCCTTTGAAGAGTTCCATAAAGGCTTCTTCTTGTTGTGAAAGATGCTTTAGCATAAGTTCTAGTTGCTTGCCGTCTTTCGGGGTGTTTTCGGCTTCTCCTCGTGTTAGTGCATTTCTGCTTTCGCGGATGGTGTATATCTCCTGTGCCACAAGTTCTGCCATCTTAGCGGTGCTTCCGCTGGAAAGCATTTCTTGATTCATGAAGTCGCGCGGATTTACGCGCTTTCCTGGCTTTGTTCCTTTAGGAAGCTCACCAAGAGTTTCCTCTTCGCCCTCGGTGTTGATGGAAAGCAGTATACCATCCTCGGTTAATTCTACAAGAGGGGCTACCGTTTTGGGGTTCAAACGAATTGTGTATTTCTTGCTTGGGTCTGGCGTACCATAGGCTTCCATTGACACCGTTTTCAGTTTCCATTGTGTGCTGGGTTCCTGTGATATGTTGCGAAGACGTAGGTATCGGTCGGCATATTTGCAGAACTCGCCGGGCGTGTATGTGGTCTTTTCTGCAGTAACCACTACACGGAATGCGGTACGGGGCAGGCAATAAGTTACGCCGTCAAGAGTTACCCCGGGTTGGTAGGGCGCCACGTCGGTTTGTGCACTTGCAAAGGCGGAGAGCAAGGCGACGCAAGAAGTTAAGATTGTTTTTTTCATCTCTGTTTATCTTTGTTTAGTTTGTTCTTTTAATTGGTGTAGAGCCTGTGGCATGTAGTGTATGATGTCGCTAGCTAACATACATTCTTCTTCTAACGTAGCAGCGGCCAAATCGCCTGAGCTACCATGCCACCACACTCCTAATAAGGTGGCTTCCTCTGGTGTATAACCTTGAGCTAGTAGGCCGGTAAGAATGCCGGTGAGCACGTCACCACTACCTGCGGTGGCCATGCCGGCATTGCCCGTAGGGTTGAAATAGATGTGCCCATTGGGCATGCATATTTGTGTGTATCTTCCTTTTACTACTACGATAAGTCCGTGTTCCATAGCCCATGCTCGCGTTCGTATCATTCGTTCGTGTGAGTTTGTGTAGGGGCCGATCAGCCCGTGCAACTCTTTAGGGTGTGGCGTTAAAATAGTCTTCTTAGGAATAAGTTTTACCCATTCGGGATGTTGCGATAAAATGTTCAGTGCATCGGCATCTAGTACGGTAGGGGCTGACACGGAGCTCAGGTAGTTGTGTAGAACAACTGCAGTTTTTTCTTGTGTGCCGATGCCCGGACCGATGCCAACAGATTGGTATGTAGTTGTATCCATGACCGTGGTCAGGACCTCGCTGCTTGGGTCGGTACAGATGATAGCTTCGGGCACGGAAATTTGTAGAATTGGGAGATTGGCAAGGGGGGAGTGAAGGGAAAGTTTTCCCACTCCGCTGCGCAGGCATGATTGTGCTGATAATATGGCTGCCCCAGCCATACCTCTACTGCCTACGGCTAATAGAGCATGCCCCATAGTGCCTTTGTGGGCAAAAGGTGAACGTGGACGTAGAAGTTTTCCTATTTCTTTGGCTTCGCATACGGTATAGTCGGTAGATATCGCCGTCTTGCCTTCTTCAGATAAACCTATGGAAATAGCACACCATTCACCAATGTATTTATGGTGTTCGGAAAAGAGAAATGACAGCTTGGGTTGTTGTATGGTATAGGTTTGTGTGGCACAAATCACATTGTCTAAAATATTTTGACTATTATCGTCGCAGAACAGTCCCGAAGGGATGTCAATGCTTACCACCGGAACTCGGCTGCTGTTGATGAAATGAATGACGTCGGCATATCTTCCTTCTACGGGTCGGTTTAGCCCGCTTCCAAATAATCCGTCCACCACAACATCGCATTCCGGACAAAGGATGGGGAACTGCAGCTCTTCGTTATTGATAAGATGTATATCCGCTCCAATCTCTTGTAAACGTGTTAAATTGATGCGACATTCATCGCTAAGTTTGCCTCCGGTGCTATATAAATAGGTTAGGGTAGAGTATCCTTTCTGACTCAGTATGCGCATCATGGCAAGAGCATCGCCACCGTTGTTCCCACTTCCGGCAAAGGCTACTATTCGTTTCTGTCTATTCCAACGACGTATAAATTCTTCAGACAAAGCCATTGCGGCCCTCTCCATTAAATCAATGGATGCAATAGGTTCGTGTTGCATCGTGTACAAGTCGAGCTCTTTACATTGACGTGCCGAAAGAATTTTCATACTGCAAATATATATAAATAAGGTGGTCTGTGCTTCTTGTCTTGTTGGAATTTTTATATCTTTGCACATATTTAAAGTAAAATAATAGGCAGTTTATGGATAAAATACAAGTGAAGGATAAAACATTTACAGTGTCAATTCCTGAGGCAGACATCTTGAAAGAGGTGAAGCGAGTGGCCGCCGAAATCAATAGAGATCTAGAAGGTAGGAATCCTTTGTTCCTGGCTGTGTTGAATGGCTCGTTCATTTTTGCTGCCGATTTACTGCGTGAAGTTACTATCCCGTGTGAGATTTCTTTTGTAAAATTGGCCTCCTATGAGGGGGTCTTTTCTACAGGCGAGATTCGTGAAGTTATCGGTCTGAATACAGATATTACGGGTAGAGCTGTGGTGATTGTTGAGGATATCATTGATTCCGGCCTTACCATGGTACACATGATAGAAACGCTTAAAAAGCATAACCCTTCGTCTATCGATGTTTGTTCGCTGCTCGTAAAACCAGGAAATCTTAAAGTTAATCTTGATGTAAAATATAAATGTTTGGAGATTCCAAACGACTTTATTGTGGGCTATGGACTTGATTACGATGGTTTTGGACGTAATACACGTAGCATTTACACCATTGTGGAAGAATAAGAATTTGTAATCTAAAATAAAATACTACGAACATGAAAAACATTGTTATTTTCGGTGCACCCGGTTCAGGTAAAGGAACTCAAAGTGATAAGATTGTGGAGAAGTATGGTTTCAAACATATTTCTACAGGTGATGTGTTGCGCGGAGAAATTAAGAATGGTACAGAACTAGGAAAAACAGCAAAAGGGTATATTGACAATGGACAATTGATTCCCGATTCGTTGATGATTGACATTTTGGCAAGTGTGTATGATAGTTTCGGTGCGGTTGAAGGCGTCATCTTCGATGGTTTCCCACGTACAATTCCGCAAGCAGAGGCTTTGAAGCAAATGTTGGCAGAACGCGGTACCGAAGTAAGTGTAATGTTGAATTTGGATGTACCCGAAGCAGAACTAATGGATCGTTTGATTAAACGTGGTCAAATATCAGGACGTGCGGACGATAACGAAGAAACCATCAAGAAACGTTTGGTGGTTTATCAAGAACAAACCTCTCCGCTTATCGAGTGGTATCAAAATGAAGGTAAGCATACACACATCCAAGGCTCAGGCGAATTAGAAAAAATCTTCGCTGACATTTGCGAAGCTATAGATAAGGTTTAATCTACACATACAAATAATTCTTGTAACAATATGGCTGAATCGAATTTCGTTGACTATGTAAAAATTTGTTGCCGCTCTGGTAAGGGCGGACGAGGCTCTATGCACATGCGTCGAGCTAAGTACGTGCCCAATGGCGGACCTGACGGAGGTGACGGAGGAAGAGGAGGTCATGTGTACTTACGAGGCAATCGAAACTATTGGACGCTGTTGCACTTACGTTATGACCGACATGTTTTTGCCGGACACGGAGGAAATGGTTCAAAGTGTCGTTCTACGGGCAAGGATGGGGAAGATCGTTATATTGACGTGCCTTGTGGAACAGTAGTTTATAATGCTGATACGGGCGAGTATATATGTGATGTGACGGATGACGGACAAGTGGTGATGCTCTTGAAAGGTGGACGTGGCGGACTGGGTAACTGGAATTTCCGTACGTCAACTAATCAGGCACCCCGTTATGCTCAACCGGGAGAACCTATGCGTGAGTTGACAGTTATTATGGAGTTGAAACTTCTTGCTGACGTAGGTTTGGTGGGA
Organism: Paraprevotella sp.; assembly: GCA_017425765.1. Lineage (GTDB taxonomy): Bacteria > Bacteroidota > Bacteroidia > Bacteroidales > Bacteroidaceae > Paraprevotella. Next base: position 11,681 of record JAFOXE010000008.1, read on the forward strand.
TTCCCTAATGCGGGTAAGTCTACTCTGCTCAGCGCCGTATCATCAGCTCGTCCTAAGATTGCCAATTATCCGTTCACTACATTAGAACCTAGCTTAGGTATCGTTTCTTATCGCGACGGTCAGTCGTTTGTGATGGCCGACATCCCGGGTATTATAGAAGGCGCTAGCGAAGGAAAAGGACTCGGACTCCGTTTTTTGCGCCACATCGAACGGAATTCATTGCTTTTGTTTATGGTGCCCGGCGACACGGACGACATTAAGAAGGAGTATGAGGTTTTGCTGAACGAGGTTTCTACGTTTAATCCTGAGATGATGGATAAGCAACGAGTTCTTGCCATTACAAAGAGTGACTTGTTGGACGAGGAATTGATGCAAATGCTTGCTGAGAACTTGCCGGATGTTCCGTGTGTGTTTATCTCTGCGGTGACGGGCAAGGGAATTTCAGAACTAAAGGATTTGTTGTGGACAGCGCTGAATAGCGAAAGCAACAAGTTGCAAGCGATAACCGATCAAACACGTATCGTTCATAAGAACAAGGACTTGAATTTCCTTCGTAGTGAGCTTAAAGCAATGGGAGAGGATGAGGAAATAGAGTTTATTGACGACGAAGATATTGAGGATTTGGACGACTTCGAGTACGAAGAAGATTGGGATGAGGAGTAAGCCGTAATCTGATTATAAATGAGGTGAGATGACTCCTGATTTGTTGAGATACGAAATGGGTGAAGGTGTGGTTGCCTTCAGCACCCGCCGAGGGGGCGGTGTTAGCGAGGGTAATTATGCTTCGTTTAATGCAAATCCATATTGTGGTGATGAACCCGAGAATGTTTGCAAGAATCAGGAGCTATTGGCTCGTTTTTTGGATATTAAACCGTCGCATTTGGTGTTGCCACACCAAGTGCACGAAGCAAAGATTCTTCGTGTAGAGGAATCTTTTTTTACATATAGTAAAGATGAGCAGGCGAGACTTTTGGAAGGAGTAGATGCTCTGTATACACAATTACCAAGGACTTGTATTGCTGTGTCTACGGCCGATTGCGTGCCTGTTTTGCTTTACGATAGAGGAACGAATACAGTGGCTGCTATCCATGCCGGTTGGCGTGGTACGGTAAAACGCATCGTGGAACACACTTTGGATGAAATGGTAACCGTGGTGGGTACACGTCCTTCGGATGTGTATGCCGTGGTGGGTCCAAGTATCTCTCTTGCATCTTTTGAGGTAGGTGACGAAGTTTATGAATATTTTGCTGAGGCTGGTTTTCCTATGTCGCGCTTAGCAGCCCGTTTCCCTGCGATGGGTGTAGAGAATAATCTTGAGAAATGGCATATCGATTTATGGGAAGCCAATTGCATGCAGTTGCTTGATAAGGGACTTTCGGCCGAACATATTCATGTATCAGAAATTTGCACCTATTTAAATGACGATGAGTTCTTCTCTGCCCGTAAGTTGGGTATCCGCTCCGGCCGTATTCTAAATGGAATTTATTTGAAATAGTCTTAGTAAGATTGTTTGTTGCTCTTCGGGTTTGATTACCTAGTACATTGTTACTTAGATTTTTGTTTGTAACAAAGATGGGTGTTAGGTCTTGTAGAATTTTCTTATTTAGCATATTGCAAACATATGCACTTGATGTATGTTCTGCGTGTTGTTAAATAAAATAGAAATTGCAGAAATATTTTTTACATTTTAATGCACATTGGCATTTTTTTGATAATTTTGTATGGTAATAATATAATGTAGATAAGACTGAACGTTTAATTCGGTAATGCAAGTAGATTACGATGTTGTATTTTAGAAAAAATATAAAGACTGTTCTGTTTCGGTGCTTGGCTGTTTGTGGAGTTCTGCTCTGTGTGGGACAAAGTTTTGCTCAAGTTATGGAAGAACATAAGCAAGAGTTACCTAAGTTGCCTTTTTATAAAAGAATCTCAGTTTATACAAATACTGTTGACTGGGTGCTCACCACGGCTAATATGGGTGTGGAAATAGATTTGGGTAATACTGAGGAAACCCATTATTCTTTGCTCTTTACAGGTAAATTAAATTTAAATGCCGATCATACTATAAATCCGCGTCTTGTGTACAATGTACGCTCCGCATCGATGGAGCTACGCAAGTATTGGCGTACCGGTTCGAAAACAATCATCAATCCTTTACCAAAAGAATCAGAACGTGATACCACCGTTTCTTGGCTTGTAGGAACATGGCGCAAGTTTCGTCACAATGTACTTTCGGGTAGCACATATTCTAAGCCACGTTATTGGCGAGCCTATTATGTAGGTCTATATGGCGCGCTCGACGAATATTCCATTTGTTTAGGAAAGAAAGGGAAACAGGGTGACGGTGTGAATTTAGGTTTGTCGGCCGGTTGGAGCATTCCACTTTATCCATTAAGGAATGGTGGTGGAATCGACTTAGACTTAGGACTTGTTGTAGGAGGAAAATTTACTCGAAATTATTCTTATGAATATTTTGAGGAGAGTGGTTGTTATGGGAACCCCATATTCTCCGATTGGCACGTAGTTCCATACCCTATAATTCACGACGTGCATGTTTCTCTTGTCTACAGATTCAACTCTATTTCCAATAAGGTAAAAGGTGGTGCTGCACGATATGAGAAAAAGAGAGAGCAGATGGATAAAGAGCGTGAAGAACGCAGAAGAAAGATAGAGATGCGCTATGATAAACGCATGGCTGAACTAAAGAGCAAGCGTGAGGAAAGTGCAGAAAATAACAAATAGACTTCTTGGCTAAGAAGGAAGATAAAGGCGAATTTTAAGAAGGAAGCAAGCAAAACAAACACGATATGTTCGTCGTGTGTAATGATGTTGAGGGAGGATAAAAAACAGACGAGCATGTAAAGGGCCACTACACCGTGGTGTTGATTAAACAAGGCGTACGCCTTGATGAATGAAGATGTACGTGTATTTTGCTGTTAAAAGTACAATAAAAAATAAAGTTTGTATGAGGTTGATAGATAAGTTTCTAGTGGTTGTATGCTGTCTGATTTCAGCTTGTAATCCTGATGTGGAGTTGTGCGATGGTAATCATCCTCATCGTTCGTATGTAAATTTTAATTTTGATTGGTCTAAGGCCATCACTGAACAACGTCCGGATAGTATGATTGTTGTGGCGTTGCGTCCGGTAAACTTTATGAAATATGCTTTCTTAGTAGGCACAGAATTGAATGCACAAAGTGGTAGAACAGAAGGTCAGTTATTGTTCCCGTTTTCGGAACAAAACCTTTTGGAAGATGGTGTAAATACCAATCCGGGCGCGGTTTCTACAAATCTAGCAGAGAAACACAATATATGGTTGCGCAATGGCAACTATGAGTTAGTGGCTTATAATGGTGCCAACGACGTGTTCGTAGACAACTCCAATATACTTTCGGACGACGAATATGCTACGTTGAATCATTTAACTCTTTCTTATAAATCTCATAATTTACAAGACGGGCATCCCGCTTTCGTAAACTATTCGTTATGGAGCGATCGTAACCCCTATTCAGGATATGTATTAGGTGAGGTCGAGCCAATTTATTATGCAAAGAGTAAACTTGAGGTTCCGGTTTCAGAAAAGAGTAGCCATCTTGTAACGGCTAAATTTAC